>JAGCQO010000278.1 GCA_017965125.1 Paludibacteraceae bacterium | reverse complement strand
CAATACCAAAAGCCGTTGGGGGATTCTTTGAAAAAGATAAAATCGATTGTCACTTCGGCTTGGTTCGACTACGCTCACCAACCAACGCTCAGTGACCGAAAGCTCAGTGACCGGCATAAAAAAGAGTCGCTCCGCGAGAAATCAAACAAATAACAACAAATTTCACAGAATATTTTTTTTTGAACGATTTGATTCTATTTGAAATATTTCTGTCCGCAGGACACTGAAAAAAAATAGGAATGCCGCACTTCGGCTGCGCTCAATGACCGGCATGATTTAGATGCGATAAAATGCACCAAAAAATCTCAGAAACCGCTATGACAAACATCTATAAAAACAAAATAGGGTGACTTGCGCCACCCTACCAAATTATCTTTTTCAGCCTCTATTAAAGCGGATATTCCTCGAACGCGAACAAAACGGTGGACAAATATCTCTCGCCGGTGTCTGGCAGCAACGCCACGATGTTCTTGCCCTTGTTCTCAGGCCTCTTCGACAGCTGAAGAGCCGCGTATGTGGATGCGCCGGAAGAAATACCGACAAGCAGTCCTTCGGTCTTCGACAACTGACGAGACGTTCTGATGGCGTCGTCGCTGTCAACAAGGAAAACCTCGTCAACAACACTCGCGTCGTAGTTCTTAGGAACAAAGTTCGCGCCTATGCCCTGGATTTTGTGCGGTCCGGCCTTGCCTTGCGAAAGAACCGGCGATGTCGAAGGCTCGACTGCGACTATCTGCACATTAGGGTTATGAGCCTTGAGAGCCTTGCCCACTCCGCTCACAGTACCGCCGGTGCCGACACCAGCAACGAAAATGTCAACCTTGCCGTCGAGGTCTCTCCAGATCTCCTCGCCTGTGGTTCTCACGTGAATAGCGGGATTCGCAGGGTTCTCGAACTGCTGGAGGATGATTGAGCCCGGAGTGTTGTCTCTCAGCTCCTCAGCCTTCTCCACAGCGCCCTTCATTCCCTCTGCGCCCGGAGTCAGCACCAATATCGCGCCAAGCGCCTTCAGCAGATTTCTTCTCTCGAGGCTCATCGTGTCAGGCATCGTCAGCACAAGCTTGTAACCCTTGACAGAAGACACGAAAGCCAAGCCCACGCCTGTGTTACCGCTCGTTGGCTCTATGATAGTCGCACCCGGCTTGAGAAGCCCCTTGCTTTCCGCATCCTCGATCATGGAGAGAGCAGCTCTGTCCTTCACGCTGCCAGCAGGATTGAAATACTCAAGCTTCGCGATGATATTAGCACCAGCGCCGTTCTGCTTCGAGAATTCACCCAACTCCAGCATTGGTGTATTACCGACTAAATCTGTAAGTTTTTTCGCAATTTTTGTCATAGCAATTTTAATTAATCATTTCACCCTAAAAAAGGGTTTTTCAAACATGTATATATCATTACAAATATCCACATTCCGCATGTGACAAACATACCATATTTATGGCATTTTTATAGTCCATCATAAACATGCCGCGAGCCTTTTGTGTAGCATTTTCAATCATAAAACTTAAATTTGCAATGAAAACGGACACACATTGCAACAACAATAAACAAATGGATAAAAACACAGCAATAAGCACAACGAAGAAATTCTTCATGGGATGCGGAGTGCTATCCTTCGCGATGTTCGTCATTGTACTTTGCATAGGAATATTAGTGGATGACGACGAACAGCAAGTAACCGACTCGCAAGTAAGCCAGAGCGACGGAGGAGCCGACTCCGTGAAGGTGCAAGACGTGCTGGAGGGCGACCCTTACGAGGAGCTGGAGTCGCTGACCGGAATGACCGAGGTGAAGGCCGAAGTGAAGTCGCTCGCCAACTTCATCAAAATACAGAAAAAGCGCGAGGCCGAAGGGCTAACCACCCCGTCCATCTCATACCACTGCGTGTTCACCGGCAGCCCAGGAACGGGAAAAACGACCGTGGCGCGCATCCTGGCACGCATATACAAGGACCTCGGCGTGCTGAAGAAAGGACACCTTGTGGAGACCGACCGCTCCGGACTCGTGGCTGAGTACGTAGGTCAGACCGCCGTGAAGACCAACCAAGTGTGCGACTCGGCTCTGGGCGGAGTGCTGTTCATAGACGAGGCTTACGCGCTGCTTGACGACCACGGAGGCTACGGAGGCGAGGCCGTCGCTACCCTGCTGAAACGCATGGAGGACGACCGAGACAACTTAGTCGTAATCGTGGCTGGATACACCAACGAGATGAAGCGCTTCATCAACTCGAACCCCGGTCTGCAATCGCGTTTCACACGCTACATCAACTTCCCGGACTTCAAGCCGAACGAGCTTTACGAAATATACATCAACCGTGCGAAAAAATACGGCTACACGCTCGATGACGACGCCGACAGCTATTTGCGCGCCCACCTGAAGAAAGTGTTCGAGCACAAGTCTCGCAACTTCGGAAACGGCCGTTATGTGCGCAACGTGTTCGAGAGAACCATCACCGAGCAAGCCAATCGCTTGGCCAAGAAATCGAACCCGTCAACAAAAGAGCTGAACGAGCTGACGATCGACGACGTACGCAAAGCGTGCGCAAGCGTGAAATATTGATTTTCAAAGTATTAAACACAAAACAGGCTGCACAAAACATGTGCAGCCTGTTTTGTTATGCAGCGGACGGTCTCTAAGCGCCCTTCGCCTTGTATCTCAGCACGCAATAAGGCGTTGAGAGCAACGACCTTGCTGCCGCCCTAACCGCATCCAGCTCAACCGCGCGGTACCTCTCGACCTCGTTGAGGTAGAAGTCTGGAGTGGCGACGAGAGTTGACTTCGCCAGCGACAAAGCGACGTTTGACACCGACAGCAACGACGTCTCGTGGTTCACCTCCCTTATGTTCAAAGTCTTCTGGAACTCTCTGTCAGTCACGTTTTCCGACACGCCCTTCAATTCATTTATAAGCAGTTCCTCAGCCTCGTCGAACGACACGGAAGACTGCAGATAAGCCGTCATGACAAGCAGTCCGGGATGGCAGCTGTCGTCCACATACGAATCGGCAGAAACGAACTTGCCGGACTCACGCACAAGGCGGTTGAGCCTTGAGGACTTTCCGCTGGCGAGAAAGTCGGTGACGATGTCGTAAACCGGATATGCCTTGTCCAAGCACGACGGAATGTGGAAGGCTATGACGATAAGGTTCTGTGGCACATCCCTCTCCACTTCCAGCACTCGCCTCTCGGTCTGCAACGGCTCCTCAGGAAGGTTTCTCGGCGGCACGTCGGCACGCGGAATCTCCGAGAACCATTTCTCCGTCAGCTCCACAGCCTTGTCGAACGACACGTCGCCGACAATCGAGAGCACAGCGTTGTTTGGCGCGTAATGCTTTCTGTAAAAGTCCTTTACGTAATCGAGCGGCACATCGAGAATCTGCTGCACAGAAAGTCCGATCGTAGGCCAGCGGTACGGGTGAACCTTGTAGGCAAGCGAACGAAGATGGGTGTAAATATCGCCGTACGGCTGGTTTAAGACACGCTCTTTAAATTCCTCTGCCACAACCTTTTTCTGCACTTCGAGCGAGCGTGCCGTAAGGTTCAGGTCGCACATCCTGTCGCTCTCAAGAAAAAGCGCCGTCTCGATGTTCATAGCCGGCAGATTCACATAGAAGTTCGTGAAATCATTGTCGGTCCAGGCGTTGTTCTGTGCGCCAGCCTCCTGCAGCGGATTGTCGTACGACGGCGCGTTTTTCGAACCTGAGAACATCAGATGCTCCATGAGGTGGGCAATGCCAGTGTGCTCCGGTTCTTCGTCGCGAGCGCCAACGTTATACAGCAGATTGACACACGCCATGGAGGTCTTGAACGAGTCGCTATGAACAAGCCTCAAACCATTTGGCAATATATGTGAGTTAACCTTTATCATTACTTTATCAGTATCACTATAGAATATTAACAATCAACAAGAAATCATGTTCAACAAATTCAATTATTGCACTTTGCTT
>JAGCQO010000277.1 GCA_017965125.1 Paludibacteraceae bacterium | reverse complement strand
TAAAAAAATGGTATAGATTAAGCATAGGAGACATTTCTGACGAAGACTACAAGGAGTTGTTGAAATGGATTCCCGAGACACCAGAAGAGCCAAAACAAAAGTCAAAAGGCATCAGCGGATGGTACTATTTTGCCATTATATTTATCATCATAGGACTCATAGGCTCTTTCTTTGCAATAGCAGTTGGAAGAGATGCAGGAATAATAGCAGGTCTTAGTATTGGCATCAGCGTGTTAATACTCTGCTCTCAAATCATTCTGCTTTGCAAAATCGAACGCAACACTCGAACAGAATAAAAAATCTCTTTTTTTTACAGATTTTTCTAACCTAAAAAGGCGGAACATTTTAAATGTTTCCGTCTTTTTTGTTAAATTCGCAAAATAAAGAAAAAACGCATATACGAAGCATGGACGCACTGCCATCACTTATATCCGATCTTGCCATAATCCTTATGGCGGCAGGCGCTATCACCATACTTTTCAAAAAAATAAACCAGCCCGTCGTTCTGGGCTACATCCTCGCTGGAATAATCGCCGGGCCGTCGCTCAACTTCCTGCATGTGACCGACACTGAGAACATCAATTCGTGGGCGGACATCGGTGTGATATTCCTGCTGTTCTCCATCGGTCTGGACTTCTCGTTCAAGAAGCTGATGAAAATGGGCGGCACGGTCTTCATCACCGCCTTCACGGTCATACTCGGAATGATGTCGCTGGGCTACTTCACCGGAAAGCTCATCGGGTGGGACCACATCACCAGCCTTTTCCTCGGAGGTATGGTCTCTATGTCATCGACGACGATCATCATAAAGACCTACGAGGACCTCGGCGTAAGGAAGCAGCAGTTCGCCGGGCTTGTCATAGGCATGCTGATAGTCGAGGACCTGTTCGCCGTGATACTCATGGTGCTGCTCTCGACACTCGCCATAAGTTCGGATTTCTCTGGCGAAGACCTCATATACAACATATTAAGGCTGTTTATGTTTATTCTGATATGGTTCGCCAGCGGAATATACATACTGCCGACGATGCTGAAGAAGGTCAGGAAATGGCTTAACGAGGAGACGTTGCTGATAGTGAGTGTGGCGCTGTGTCTGACGATGGTGCTGATAGCCACTTACACCGGATTCTCGTCGGCGCTCGGAGCGTTCGTCATGGGTTCGCTGCTGTCGGAGACCATCGAGTCCGAGAGGATGGAGAAGGTGACCAAGCCGCTGAAGGACCTGTTCGGCGCGATATTCTTCGTGTCTGTCGGCATGATGATAAACCCTTCGACACTCTCAAGCAACTTCCTGCCTATCATACTGATAACCTTGGCAGTGATGAGCGGCCAGATAATCTTCGGCACGATGGGAATGCTTTTCAGCGGCCAGCCGTTGAAGACCGGCATACAAGCAGGATTCTCATTGGCGCAGGTGGGCGAGTTCGCGTTCATCATAGCGCAGCTCGGCGTAAACCTGAAGGTGACATCCGAAAGCCTCTACCCTACCATCGTCGCCGTGTCGGTGATAACGACCTTCTTCACGCCGTTCCTCATAAAAGCGTCGCCTAAGGCATACAAGAAATTCATCGAGAGATGTCCGCCGAGAGCGTTGCGCTACATCGAAAGGCTGTCGTTCAACCCTCAGCTGGGCAACTCCGGCATCAAGGGCAGCCTCTTCAAATCGCTCGCCTCGATCATGGTGTTTTACCTCACCATCATCATATTCATCATAGCCATAGGACTGAACTACGTCGTGCCGATATTCGACAACATGATAGCCAACGAATACCTCGCAAAGAGCCTCGAGGCTGTGATAATAATCGGAGCGATGTCGCCGTTCATGAGGGCCATAATCGTGAAAAAGAACAAGACGATAAAGAAACTGCTGACCGAGAGAGACATGAACAAGGGAATCCTGGTCGGCCTCATCATACTGCGAATATTCGTCTGCATCGTGCTGACCGTCTTCGTGCTGACCAGCATCTTCAAGACCGGCTTTGTGATAATGACGCTCATCGCCATCGTGGTCATAGCCTTCATAATGCTGAGCAAGACGCTGAAACGCCAGTCCATAGCCATGGAGAAGCACTTCATAACCAACCTGAACGAGAAGGAGGCGCAGAAGGAGAACGCAAGAAGCATCAGAAGAGACGTCGAGGAAAACCTGCTCTCCAGAAACATGCACTTGGCGGAGTTTGAGGTGTCGGTCGAGAGCCCTAACATCGGCATGGCGCTCAAGGAAATACACATGAGAGAGAAGTACGGCGTGAACATCGTAAGCATAAAAAGAGGCTCGAAGCAGATAAACATACCGAGCGGCGATGAACGGCTGTTCCCGTACGACAGAATAATCGTCGTGGGCACCGACAAGCAGCTCGACGACTTCGACAACACCATCTCCAAGCGCAAGCTCATGACCGAGCACGAGCAGGAGCAAGAGCAAGACGAGCCAAACGACGTGACGCTTGAGCTGATGCAGGTTTCAGAGACCTCGTCATTGATAGGTAAAACGATAAAGAACTCATTCCTGCGCGACAACTACAACTGCATGATCGTGGGAATAGAAAGAAACGGCGAGACACTCGTCAATCCGGGCGTGAACGTGAGCTTCGCAAGCGGAGACATACTGAGCATAGTCGGCGAGAAGGAGAAAATCGAGGCGATGGCGAACGACTATAAATAGACACATAAAAACAAGAGACACAAAGCATTACATAACAAAGTAAGACCGAGATACAAATGAGAAAGACGCTTAGAAGAATAACATTGGCTATCGGCGCACTGATAGCACTGGAGACAGGACTTTTTGCCGCCACAAGAGGCATCGACATAAACAAAAAGACATATCCAATCACTGGAATCGACGTAAGCCAGTACTGCGGCGAGATAGACTTCAAGAAGGTCGTGAACAACAAGAAAATCGACATCGACTTCATATACATGAGAGCCTCGCTGGGAAAGGAAATCACCGACGCGCAGTTCGAGACATACTACAAGGACGCAAAGAAGCACAATGTGCCAATCGGCGTTTACCACTTCTTCAAATTCAAGGACGGCGGAATGGTGCAGGCGCAGAACTTCCTGAACACAATAAAGAACAAGGAGTTTGAGCTGCCGCTCGTCATCGACATCGAGGAATGGGGAAACAAGGGCAAATGGAATCCCTCGACCATCATAGCCAACATAAGAGCATTCATCAAGACCGTAAGAAAGCACAGAAACGAGGAGATTATAATTTACTCAAACAGAAATACTTACAACAAATACATAAGAGAATATTTCCCAAAGGAGAAACTCTGGATTTGCAGTTTCAAAGACCCAGACGAGTTCTCAATCAAATGGCAATTCTGGCAGCACAGCCACATGGGCCGAGTGAACGGAATAGACCACGACATAGACATAAACACCTTCAACGGCAACAAAGAGGAATGGCTCGCGTTCCTGAAGGATTTCAAGGACCAAAAAGAAAAGAAACGCAAACAAAGAAACGCAAGCAAATAAAAAAACTACTATCACCACAACTACTAACTAACTGACTAAAAATATGGACAAAACAACAGGGAGAATCGAACAATGGATAAAAAGCAAAGGAATTAAGAACGCAACCATCGCTAACGCGAAAGACAACGACGAACTGATAATAAACGTGGACGGAAGCGTTGACCTGCACGGCAAAATCGAAGAAGAGGAACTGCCGGAATACATACAATTCGGCACCGTGAAAGGCACATTCGACATATCCGACAACAAGCTGACCTCGCTCAGAGGATGCCCTAAGGAAGTGACGGGAGTCTTCATCTGCGACGGCAACAACGTAAGAGACTACCAAGCCAACGGCGACCTGCTGTTTCCGCAGAACGCAGGCAGAATAAACTTCGGACACTTCCAGGTCTATAACTTCGACGGAAAGGCGCCATACGACAGGCTCACCGTCGAGCAGAAAAGATTCGCCGAGAAGCTTTGGGCCACAGGCGAGACACTCTTCCTGAAGCAGGAGGACCGCATGGCGCACAAACTGCCTATCTTCATCGTGTCGCCCGAGACTCTGGACCAATATCTGCTGAACAACAATCCGCAGAAGATAAACATAAACGGCGAGAAAGTCGAGTTCAAGCCCGGCAAGCAGTTCTGCTCATACTACAACCACCCTTTCGCCAGCCACAAGGACTCGATAATCGGACTGAAACAGCCATTCGTGCTGCTCTGCTTAGAGAGAATAAGAGAGAACGCGGCCAACGACGACGAGTACAAATGGCTGATAGGCAAACATATAACCTACGAGTTCGCACACGCACAGATGGACCAGTCAACATACAGACCAGTTGACGACTTCTTCAAATGGGTCGAGGACCCGCTCGCCAACATGATTTGCCTGCAATGCTTCTGGGCGTACGACAAAGACAAGATTTTCGAATTCATAAAAGAGACGATACTCAAAGAGCCGGACAACCAGAGACTCGGCTGGGAGTACTTCAGATACAACATGATAGACTGGGAGAACTGGGCGAAAAACAAGAAAGAGATAAAATGCAACACTGAAAGCAAGCAGACATATCTGTTCTACGTGCAGAAAGCATTCTCGAACAACAGATTCAAAATCGAGAAAATGACGCTGACCAGGTATTTCTACCAGATGCTCAATGCATAAGTTTAACACAAGTCTTAATCATTGTCGCTTTTCTTGTATATTAACAACAAACAAGGTACTTTTGTTTAATTACAACATAAATAAAAAAAGACATGGGACTCATAAATAAAGAAACACAAAACAGCACTGGAATAAACCACAACGTGATAGCCACAGGAACACTCATCAAGGGCGACATCATCGCTTCCAACGACATAAGAATCGACGGCAACATCGAGGGCAACGTGGAGTGTGAAGGCAGAGTCGTAATCGGCCCTAACGGCGTGACCAACGGCAACATAAAGTGCCAGAGCGCAGAAATAATGGGCACACTGCAAGGCAACATAACCGTGGAGGAGACACTGTCGCTGAAATCGACCGCCAACCTCAACGGCGACGTGAAGACATCGGTGCTCGTGATTGAGCCGGGAGCCAAGTTCACAGGCTCATGCTCGATGAAGACCGAGACTCGCCAGAACGACGAGCAGAAAGAGGCCGACGAGAAAGCCGAGAAATAAAAAACCACCACGCCGCAAAGACGCGTGACAAGTCTTACAAATCAAGACCGCAAGACAACAATGAAATCGACATTCACACTCATTCTGTCTCTGCTTTTCACTCTGACTGTCTTCGCACAGCAGGAGCAGAAAGACGAAACATACTCAAACTTAGAGGTATCGCTGCTGACATGCTCGCCAGGCGACGAGCTCTACTCGGCATTCGGACACACTGCCATAAAGGTGAACGACATGGTTTTCAACTATGGCATGTTCAACTTCAACACCGAAGGCTTCTACCTGAAATTCGTGTCGGGACAAACCGACTACGAGCTCGGCGTGGAGCTGATGGACGGTTTTGAAAGACAATACGAAAGGCGCGGCAGAGGCGTCATAGAGCAAAAGCTGAACCTGACCAACGAGGAGAAGGCGGCACTCTTCGGCGCGCTCATAGAGAACACAAGACCGGAGAACAAGACATACAGATACAACTTCGTATTTGACAACTGCGCCACAAGGCCAAGAGTCAAAATCGAGGAATGCCTCAAGGGCAACATCCAATACGACGTCCGAGAGGAGAACGACTCCTACAGAAAGCTCATAGAGCAGTATGTGGGCGAGGACAGCTGGATAAAGTTCGGCATCGACATACTCATCGGCGCGGAAGCCGACAAGACAGCGAGCTTCTTCGACAGGCTGTTCCTGCCTGACGAGCTGATGAACGCATTCGCAAAGGCCAAGAGAGAGAACGGCGAGAGACTCGTCAAGGAAACCAACGAAGTCGTGGAGCAGGAGGAGAACGCCGACGAGCAGGAAGGCGGCGTGACACCTTTGGCTGCGACTGTGATACTGATGACCATCGTGAGCATAGCCTCGCTGCTGTTCCCGAGAAAGCTCAAGGTGCTGGATTTCGTGCTGTTCCTCATCACCGGACTGCTCGGCGTGGTAGTGGCATATCTGTGCTTCTTCTCGCTGCATCCGCTTGTGGGCGAGAACTATAACCTCCTGTGGCTCAACCCGCTGCACCTGCTTATCCCATTGACCGTATTCATAAAGAAAGCAAGGAAATTCCTCCTTGTCGTTTATATGCTCACAGCCCTGTCGGCAATCGTCGCCATCACTGGCTACATCTACTTGCCACAGGAATTCAACATCGCTTTCCTCCCTATCATGGTGATGATAGTCGTAAGAGCACTTAGCGTAATAAAAACACAAAAGGGAAAATGAGATTAAAAACATTCGCAAGTGTTCTGATTGCTGCATTATGCCTGAACGCTAATGCACAGACCGCAAACAGAAAGCACAACGACCCGATAGGAGACAGACCGAAATTAGTCGTCAACATCATAATCGACGGACTCAGAGCCGACTACATCGAGATGCTCTGGGACGACCTCAGCGACGGAGGATTCAGAAAGGTGATACAGAACGGAGCTTACGCCAGAAGCGTGAGCTTCCCCTACATGAACGTGGGACGCTCGGCCGACTACGCGACGATATTCACCGGAGCGCTGCCTACGACACACGGCATCTGCGCCGACTCCTACGTCGATAGAGTGACCCGAAAGCCACTGTCATGCCTTCACGACGAGAAAAGCACCGGCGTGGGCACCGACAAGAAGATTTCCACCAAGGACCTCCTCTCCAGCACCATCTCCGACGAGCTAAGGCTGAACACGAGAGGCAAAGGCAAGATAATAAGCATAGGCATCGACGCCGAGCAGACTGCCATCATGGCCGGACACTCGTCCAACACGATAAACAACAAAACCGTGTGGCTGAGCGACAACGACGGCAAGTGGGCAACGACATCGTACTTCTCACAGCTGCTGCCGTTCTGGGCAGTAAGGTTCAACGGCGAAAACCAGATAGGCAACTACTTGGACAGAAACTGGTCAAACCTCTTCTCCGTCGCCTACTACAAGGAGCACTCGGCACAGAAGCCAAACTCGAACTTCTTCACCTACGACTTCATGAACATGGACCCGGCGATAAGAATCCGCAAGTTCAAGACGTCGCCTTACGCCAACACGATGGTGAAGGAGCTGGCTGTGCAAGCCGTGAAGGACGAATACCTCGGTGTGGACCTCGAACCGGACATGCTGAACCTGCAGTTCACCGTCAGAGGCGCTGAGCAAGCCACTGCCGGCGGACAAATGACCGCTGAGGTGCAGGACATGTATTACCGCCTCGACCTCGACATAAACGACCTGATAAACGACATTGACGAACTGTGCGGCACCGACGAGGTGCTTTACGTCATAACCGCGCCACAAGAGGAATACTCGTCGCCGGAAAAGCTCAAAGCCTACGGCATACCGAGCGGATATTTCGTCAGCGACAGGTCCATGAGCCTGCTGTCCACCTACCTCATGGCGAAGTTCGGACAAGGCGACTTCATCGCTGGCTATTACCACCGCCAGATATTCCTCGACAAGATGGAAATCGAGCAGAAAGGCTTAGACTTCGACACTGTGGCCAACATGGTCACAGCCTTCATGAGACGATTCGAAGGCGTGAGCATGGCTTACAGAGCCGAGGATCTGGAGACGGCGTCGGGTTACGACAACACCGAGATAGCAAAAGCCAAGAACACGTTCTGCTATGCGAAGTCGGGCGACATAATCATCTATCTGCAACCGGGATGGGTGGACGTAGAGCGCGAGGAGAACAAGGCTGGACTCAGCAGCAGAGTGAACGCGTTCGTGCCGCTGATAATCTACGGCTGGAACATCAAGTCAAAGAAGATAAAAGAGCCGGTGTCGATCTTAGACGTCGCGTCAACAGAGGCTGACATCATGCTGCTGCCTATGACCAACGGCAACGGCGGCAAAACCATATACGACATTTACAAATAAAAGATGGACGTAAAAATCGAAAACAGCTGGAAGGAAGCCCTGAAGGACGAGTTCGAAAAGCCATACTTCGCCACTCTGTGCGAGTTCGTAAGGCAGGAGTACAAGTCGTTCACCATCTATCCGCCAGCAGGACTCATTTTCAACGCCTTCAACCTGTGCCCTATCGACAAAATCAAGGTCGTAATCATAGGCCAGGACCCGTATCACGAGCCGGGACAGGCACACGGGCTATGCTTCTCGGTCAACGACGGCATAAAATACCCGCCTTCGCTGCAGAACATCTACAAGGAGATAGCTTCGGAATACAACCAGCCGATGCCACAAAGCGGCAACCTGACAAGATGGGCCGAGCAAGGCGTTCTGCTGCTCAACGCGACTCTCACAGTCAGAGAGCATGCGGCTGGCTCGCACCAGTGGAAGGGCTGGGAGACGTTCACCGACAACGTGATAAAAGAGGTGAACAAAAGGTGCGAGGGCGTCGTCTTTCTGCTGTGGGGTTCATACGCCCAGAAGAAAGAGATGTTCATCGACAAGGCCAAGGTCTGCGTGCTGAAGTCCGCCCATCCGTCGCCACTGTCGGCCTACAGAGGCTTTTTCGGGTGCAACCACTTCGTCATGGCTAACGAATACCTCAGAAAAAACGGCAAAGAAGAAATCATTTGGTAAAAACCATATAGCATCAATAAAATGCAAAACATAGCTGCAATAAAAAAACGTTTCATTGAGACAAACAAGTACCCATCACTGAGAATCAACGCCGTGCTGTTCGACATGGACGGTGTGCTCTACGACAGCATGCCCTTCCACGCGAAAGCATGGGTCGATGCGCTGAGCGCCGTGGGAGTGAACTTCAGCGAGAGGGATGTGTACATGAACGAGGGGAGCCGTGGCAGCGAGACCGTGCAGACAGCCTATGTCAGGCAGTTCGGACACACCTGCCCAGAGGAAGAGGAACAGGAAATCTACAAGGAGAAAAGCCGCATCTTCGAGAGCCTTGGCGAACCTCCGGTGATGCCAGGAGCGAACGCAGTCGTGTCCGCACTGATGCAGAGAGGCGTGAAAAGAACGGTCGTCACAGGCTCGGGCGAGAAATCGACAATCAAAAAGCTGCAAACGTCCTTCCCTAACGCATTTGCGCCCGAAAACATCGTCACAGCCTACGAGACAAAGAAGGGAAAGCCAAATCCAGAGTGCTACCTCAGAGGCCTTGAGAAACTGAACATGCCGGCGCACTACGCCATGGTCGTGGAGAATGCTCCGCTCGGAGTCATGGCCGCCAAGAACGCAGGCATCTTCACCGTCGCCATCAACACCGGCATCCTCACCGACGACGATCTGCGACAGGCCGGAGCCGACATCGTATTCAAGGACCTCACCGAACTCAAAAACGCGTTCGACGAGCTGATTGATTAAGAAAGAAATAAAGGCTGTCCCAAAGACAGCCTTTTCTTTTAATAACTGGCTACTGTTAACCGGTCACTGAGCGTAGCCGAAGTGACATCCTATTTAAACATCCGGCATTTCGACTGCGCTCAATGACCGGAACCATTCGGTTGCTGAGCGGAGCCGAAGTGCGGCATCTTTTATTGCAAACTCTACTTTTTTGATAGCAATTGCTCTTCTACTTTACTTAAAGTATTCGTTCTTAGATTCAGCTGATGTTCCGTTAGTGAATCATAATCACACTTTGTATCAAAAAACCTTATTGCGAGAATGAATAACTCTAATGAAATCAACAGAAAAAACAATATAGCATAAAAGACAAGTGCAATCCGACTCTTAGTTACGACTTTATACGTAGCTTCCAATTCTTATATCATACCTGGGGCTCTCTAACTCACTTCTTTTGTTATTGTTTGAGCAATATCCTTTTTATCCTGACGAAGTTTTTCCATTTGCTCCAAATATATCTTGTATTGTTCTTGGTTTTGTTTTATTTGGTCGGCTAATGGATTCAAAGTTTCATTTATAGTTGTTGTAGTTTTCTCCGTAGGGCCATTTTGCCCATTTTCAACAACATGAT
>JAGCQO010000276.1 GCA_017965125.1 Paludibacteraceae bacterium | reverse complement strand
CCGATGCTAACTTCTATGCTGCTTTCTTCTGTGTCTTTGTAATCATCTATTGCAACAACCTTATAATATACTGTATAAGTCTCTGCGTCCGTAGCCGTAGGTATGCCGTCGCCGTACACGCCATCTGCGCCGAGCTTATACTGCAAAGCTCCATGCTCTGCCACACCAGCGGTAATGAGTGCTTGCGCTGCGCCAGTGTACTTGAGATTTTCCACTGCTGCCGGCGCGGTAGTTATCGGTGCGAACGGACGAAGCGCTTCGTAAGCCGCCTCAGCATCTGTGAGAGTGCTGTAGTTGCTTACTTGTGCTTTCTGGTCGCTAGTCAGGGCATCGTATGCCTCGCGCGCTGCGGTGATCTTGTCCTTGCTCTCAGTAGAGAATGTCACTGTGCCGATAGCGTCAATCAGTGCCACTACCGCATCTGCTTCTGCTGTGGTAGGTATCACCAAACGAACAGACAAGCGGTCATATCGCTCTTCGTTATGGTCGCCGCTCACATCGGTCGCGTGGACACTCATACGAAGAGCTTCAGTTGCGTTTCCGTTGTAAGGCGTGCTTGTCCAGTAACGGCAAAACGTCCCAACACGTTCGATTGTAGTGCCATTGTAGCGACCTGCAGCAGGCAGGAATACGCAGCCGGCTGTTTCCATAGCGGTCCAACCAGCGCCGGACCAGGTGTTGTCATTGAATGCAGAACCTGCATCGTTGATGTTTGTAGGGGCAGTTACACCGCCTGGATGCGTATAGCTGTCAGGGAAAAGAACCAAGCCGGCTTTATCGTTCACCGTCGCCTTACAGAAACGGGCGTTGGGTGTTCCACTCACCGTGCCTGTTTCACGCAATGTGAGCAGATAAACCCACTCGTCTGAAGTCATCGTGTACCAGCCAAAACCGATAAGTCCGCCCCAGTCGGCTTTCAGTCCTTCGGTGGCGCTGTTGCCATAGCCGTCTGTGTCTTCGGTTGTCATAGAAGAGGTGATACCATACTGGTTTACACCGTCCCAAGTAGAGGATGCGCCCACCCAGCCGAAGAGGTCAACGGTTCCACTACCAGACATAAAAGGCGATGTGTTGGTAACAGAAGTGTTGCCAACCGCATTACCGATGTGGTCCCATTGGTTCCCGGCAAACGCCCAAGTCCAGGTGTCTGCAGTCGCGTCATAAGTGGCTTGCAAGTTACCAGCCGAGAAATAGACTTGTTTCGTGGAGCTTACCGAGAACGCTCCCGGCAGCTTGCCATTTACAGCTTGTCCCCAGCATGCTACGATGCTGGTCACAACCGCAATGAATAGGGTAAAAAGCCTCCTTTTCATTGCTTTTGATGTAATTGTCCTATTCATAATAAACATATTTAATTGGTTAATAAATTATCTATATCAATAAAAAACGCATGCGGGCGACACCTTCTCATTCCGAGAAAGACACCGCCTGCGTTATTGTCATTTGTAAACAGCTTCTGCTCTTAGATGCAAGGGGGGGGTGAGAATCAGAGAGTTATGCATCGTTTCACACAGCACACCACACAACATTGCAGAATATACAATGCGAGAAAGAGGATATGAGCGCGTTGTGGTGTGCATAAGGTACAAATGTTAATTTTATCATATCGTAAATTTAATTAAATATAAAATGCCTTTCCAAAAAATCTAACATGTTATGTAACAATGTTGTACAGCACATTGGTATGATTGGTTGTAAATAAAAAATAGCCGGAGCGATGCTCTGGCTATTTTTATAAATAAAGTCGTCGTTGCTATTTCTTGTAAAATCTGTTCAGTTCCTCCATTGCTTTGTTGAAGGCGACGGGGTCGATTTCGTAGTTCGGAACTTCGTTCAGATTTGCGTCAGTTATTTGGAGGCTGCCGTCGAAAACCTTCTCTAAAATCGTGTCACCGGGAATGATGAAGGCATAGTTGAGGTCGCTGCCGACCACTTGCCAGTATCTCGACTGCTCGGACCGCAGCAAGCAGCCGGCGCTGTAGTCGCGGACGTTGTTTTTCACGCCAAGATAGTCGTGCAGTATCGTAGGGACAAGGTCGTAGTGGGTGGTTCGGTGGCTGTATAACTTAGACTCTGCTCCAGGGAAATGGCAGACGAAAGGCACGCCGATTTGTGCCTTCGAGAAGTTGCCGTTGTGCCCCCAGAAATTCTTGTGGTTCTCGTTGAACTCTTGAGAATGGTCGCCGGAAATGACGATTATTGTGTTGTCGTATTCGCCCGAAGACTTCAAGGCGTTTATGACTTGACCGACCATCAAGTCGATTTGGTAACAGCAGTTTTTGTAAAGGTTGAAGAATGGTGTCGGGTCTGTGTCGTTGTTGAGCGACGAATAGTCAGCGTAATCCCAAGCAGGAGTGAACTTTTTCTCAGTCCCTTGCGGCAATTTTATGCTGTGGGCGAGGTCGTAAAACAGGAATGCGAAAAATGGTTTCTTGCCATTGAGCAGAGCGGGCGAGTCTTTAAGGAAATCTTCAGTCAGTGACTTGTCTCGTTCGAACGATGTTTCACCACGCCCTTGTATGGTTGGGTTCTTCACCCTTTGGAAAACCGTCTGAATGAATGGCGGTTCCTCCAGCGATGCGCTAGGGTAGAGTTTAATGTCGTAGCCGTCGTTTATAAGCTCGTCGATGAAGACCGGACTGATTTTGGCTGTGGAGAAATCGTCCCAGTAAAGCGACGGAACAGAATAGAACGTCGAGAAAATGCTTGTTCTCGTGCCGTTGCTGCATGCGAAGTGATTGTCGAACCGGACATTCTGCGAGGCGAAGTCATAGACGTTCGGCATACAATCCTGTGTGAACGCCCTTTTGTTCCACGAGTCAATCCAGATGAAAACGATGTTAGGGTAAGCGTCCAATTTGACCCTGTTTATTTCGCTTGTGGGGTAATTAATATCGCCTTTGCTCAAAGACATGTCCACGCCTGCGTTTGCCGTTGTGGAGGGGGCAAATCCGAGGCTTGTCATAAGACTGTTTGCCGTCAGTGGGAAATAGTAAGGCAGCAGTCTTGCGCTCTTTATAATTGACGGTCTGCATGTGAATGCTCCGTAAGCGTTTATGCCGTTGGCAAAGAGCGAGATAAGCAGCAAGGCAGGAACGGAAACGAGAGTTAGCCGTTTGGTGGAAACGCTCTCGGCAAGTTTCTTCGTCAGCCTCCAGATGAGGATGTTCGCAGCCACGACAGCCAGCACGACCGCAATGGCTTTGACATAAAGCACAACATCAAAGTCGAAAATCTGTCGTCCGGCGCTGCTGAAAAACATGTTCAGGACGAAGCCGTTTATGTGGAAGCGGTACAGCTGATACACCATATTGTCCAATATGGCGAATAGCTGAAGCGCCGAGACGAGCGTTATGAAAACAACGGCAGAAACCCTCTGAAGTTTAATTTTCGCGAGCAGCAGCGACAAAAGCAGCGGCACGAGTAAAACGACAGCCGAGTGCATGACACAAGCCGTCGTGAAATACAAATAACCACAGCCATCCATCAGCGGAGCGACAAACGACGATGGCATATACATGAAAAACAAAACCGCCAGCAGAACCGTCTCAAAAAGATAATAAACAAACGCTCTTTTCATCATTTCCTCTTATTTCTTGTCGTTCTCAGACGGATAAGTCAGCCTGTTCTGCGTCATGCGGTTGATGTACTGCTGAATCATGGCCTTCATCTTCGTCTCAGCCTCATCCTTCTTCTTCGCGTCCACCTTGTCGATAAGGTTGTTCTGCAAGTAGATGTCGGAGATGAAATTATACACCGCCTTGGTGTTCTGACCGTCGAACTGATACATGAGGCTGTCCTGGAACAGCTGGAACGTCTGGTCGTAATTGTTTATGGCGTAGTGTTGAGTGTACGTAGAGTCGAGAAGGTCACGACCGAAGGCGAGGTAAGGCTCGTCGTAGTTCAAGTAGCCGAGGATTGTCGGCATCACGTCTATCTGCTCCGCTATCTCAGGCAGCCTGCCCTTCAGGTCGCCGTTCGGGGTGTAAAAGATAATCGGCACTTTGAAGTTGCCGGCGTCGGTGGTGTACTCTTTTCTCGTAAGACCGTTTGTGTGGTCGGCGGTTATGACGAACAGCGTGTTGTTGAACCAAGGCTGCTTCTTTGCGTTGTCGAAGAATTTCCTTATCGCGTTGTCGGAATACTTGACGCACTTGTGCAGAGGGTGTATGCCGTCTTCCTTGTATATGTCCTTGTATTTTTCTGGGACATGGAACGGATGGTGGCTCGATGCCGAGAAGAGCGCCGTCATGAACGGTTCTTTGAACGTGCCCATCTTGCTGGCGTAGAACTGCATGAACTCCTCGTCCCATATCGCCCATGTGCCGTCGTAGTCTTTGTCGTTGCCGTACTCCGTCATGCCGAAGTACTGCTGGAATCCCGACACCTTAGCAAATGCCTCGAAGCCCATCGAACCGTTTGGCGCGCCGTGGAAGAAGGCTGTGTAATAACCCTTCTTCGAGAGCTCCCCTGCCAGGCCGCTCACTTTGTTGTTGCTGTACTCCGTGAGGAAGTAAGGCTCATAGAATCGTGGTATGCTGCTCAGCACCGAAGGCATCGCGTCGATGGACTTTCTGCCGTTGGCGAAGGTGTATTCAAACGTCAGGCTGTGTTGTATCAGCGAGTCGAGGAACGGCGTGAAGCCTTCGTACTTCCCTCCGTCGAGGTCCTTGTTCAGTTCGCCGACGAACTCCTTGCTGAAGCTTTCAAGGATAATCACAACCACGTTCATTCTCTTGAAGTCGCCATTAGGATGCGGCTCGACGACAGGTCTGAAAATCTTGTCCGCCTCTTCCTCTGTCTTGAAATACTTAGGGTCGGAGTACGGCTTGTTTCCTATCGTCCTCATCATGCAGAAAGGAGTGTTGAGCACGATGGACGCCTCGAGCGGCTTGGTCACGAAAGCGTTTGCGTTGCTGAGTGTTATCGGCCTGACAAAACTGCCGAATCCGCCTCTCATGCCGTTGACAATGAAGAACACAGCCACCGCCATGGCAATCGTGTTTCCGGTGTAATAAACCCAAGGACGGAATCTGCTCGGCGTTCTTTTGGAGAAATCGGGTCTGAAGTAAAGCAACGCGCACAGTGCGATTATCACAACCGCAGTAACGCTGACGTACCAGTATTGCACGATTCCTTCGGCGAAAACCGACCCGAGATTGTTGTCATTCTGGAACTCCGAGAAAAACGACATCGTGGTTCTGCGGCCTGTGAACTTGAAGTAAACAGAATCGCTGAGGTTTATAATCACGCATATCGCATTAACGACGATGAAAAGCCACTTCGCCACTTTCTGATAGACGTTGCCGTATCTGAACTTGAACGGGATTATCATCATCGCTATGTACACGATGTTTGAGTAAAGCACGGCAGTGAGGTCGAATTTCAGTCCGCCCAAGAAGATTGTTCTCAAGTCGGCGACCTCTGGGAAGAAATCGGCTTTGTTCACCAAGTAAAACTCGAGGCGGCAGAGCGTGTAAACCAGCATTGCCAGCAGCAAATTGATGATAACTACTGCATAGATGTTGCCTCTGAGAGTTCCAATGAGTCTTTTCATTTTATGTTATGAGTCTTAGAAACCGGAAAACAGATTTTCCAGTTATAAAAAATCGCTTCTTAATTCACAAAGTTGTCCACGTCGTCTGGTGTTATCTTCTGTCCGCCGAGGATGATGAGTCGCTCCACGACGTTTCTCAGCTCTCTGATGTTTCCGGTCCAACTTCTTTCCTGCAGCTTCTTTATCGCCTTGTCATCGAAAGTCTTCACGGCTGTGCCCTGCTCCTCGCATATCTGCTTTGCGAAGTGGTTTATGAGCAGAGGGATGTCCTCTTTTCTTTCGTCGAGTGCCGGCACGTTTATCAGGATCACGCTCAGACGGTGGTAAAGGTCCTCGCGGAAGTTGCCCTTTTCTATCTCCTCCTTCAGGTTCTTGTTGGTCGCGGCTATCACTCTCACGTCTATCTTTATGTCCTTGTCCGAGCCGACTGGCGAGATGACGTTCTCCTGCAGACATCTCAGCACTTTCGCCTGTGCAGAAAGGCTCATGTCGCCTATCTCATCGAGGAAAATCGTTCCTCCGTTCGCCTGCTCGAACTTTCCGCTTCGTGTTTTTATGGCTGATGTGAACGCGCCTTTCTCGTGTCCGAAAAGCTCGCTCTCGATAAGTTCCGATGGAATGGCGGCGCAGTTGACCTCGACGAAAGGTCTGCTTGCACGGTTGCTCATCGAGTAAATCTGGCGTGCGACGACTTCCTTTCCTGTTCCGTTAGGCCCGGTGATGAGGATTCGCGCGTCGGTGGTCGCCACCTTGTCGATTATGTCCTTCACCTTCTGCAGAGCGTCGGACGCACCGATCATTTCGTACTTTTTATCGACTTTTTTCTTCAGCACCT
>JAGCQO010000275.1 GCA_017965125.1 Paludibacteraceae bacterium | reverse complement strand
GGTCGAGGCGCTGAGCTCATTCGTGAAGCGCAGCTTCGACCTGCTGAAGAAGTAAGACACAAACGGATATGTAAAAGAAAAACGCATCGGATTTTTTCCGGTGCGTTTTCTTTATGCGGTCGCTTTTGAGCGGCGTGGCTATTCGGATTTGACCTCGTTGTCTGTCGGATTGCCTTGAGCCACACAGTCGATGTTGCCGATGGTCGTGGCGGCGATTTCGGTCAGCGCCTCCTTGGTGAAGAAGCCCTGGTGCGACGTCATCATCACGTTAGGGAACGACATGAGGCGCGCGATGGTGTCGTCCGGGATTATGTTCTCCGAGAGGTCCTTGTAGAACAGGTGCTCCTCCTGCTCGTACACGTCGATGCCGAGGTATCCGATTTTGCCCCTCTTCAGCGCGAGTATGGCGTCCTTGGTGTTGACGAGCGCGCCGCGGCTGGTGTTTATCAGCATCACGCCGTCCTTCATTCTGGCGAAGGCCTCCCAGTCGATCATGTATTTCGTCTCCGGTGTCAGCGGGCAGTGCAACGAGATGATGTCGGACTCTTGCAGCACCTCGTCGAAGGTCACGTACTTGACACCGAGCTTCCTCACCTCGTCGTCCTCGAACTTGTCGTAGGCAATGATTTTCGCGCCGAAGCCCAGCATAATCTTGCAGAAGGCCTTGCCTATCTTTCCCGTTCCGACCACTCCGACGGTCTTGCCGTAGATGTTGAAGCCCGTCAGCCTCTCCAGCGAGAAGTTGTTTTCCTTTATGCGCAGATATGCCTTGTGGGTCTTGCGGTTGAGCGTCATGATGAGCGCGACGGCATGCTCCGCCACAGCCTCAGGCGAATAAGCTGGGACGCGCACCACACGGATGCCGGCTTTCTCGGCCGCCTTCACGTCCACGTTGTTGAATCCGGCGCATCGCAAGGCAATCACCTTGATGCCGTTGTTCTTCAGTTCGGCGATTATCTCGCTGTCGGCGCGGTCGTTCACGAAGATGCAGACGCCGTCGTAGCCCTGCGTGAGGTTCACGGTGTCGGCGTTGAGTTGGGTTTCATAAAACACGAGTTTGTGTTCTGTAGGTACGGCTGAGAGGAACTCCCTGTCGTATTTTCTGGTGCTGAATACGGCTATTTTCATAACGATAATTTTTTTGTCACTCAAATATAGCTCAAAATGAAAACAATTATGTCCTGAATTATGCTTTAAAAACAACAACCGCAAGCATTTTTAAACATAAAGCCCAAAGTCGTGCGCACATAGGCGAAACACCCATCACGACCGACTTTTTTAATGCGCAAAATATCACCCAAGTCTTTTGTTTAAATAATTCGAAAACTTTTAATTGTTATTGCAACATAGGCAAATGTTAAAGCGCGCATTGCGTTATGAAATGCGGATTATGAAAGGTAAGTTTGTCTCGCTAAACATACATTAACATTAAATCTAAACGCTTATGAAAAAGACTCTACTAACGTCTTTGTTAGTCTCTGCTGCCCTCTTTGCCAATGCGCAAATGAGGAATGTGGAGTTGAAATGCGAGATTACAACTCTCGAACCTATGAAGGGCATCGTCCTTTGGCCCGAAACAATGAAGGACATTCCGAGCCTCAACAGCAGCGTGTCGCTCGAGTTCTCATACTGCCTGCCAAGCAAGGTGGTGACGGGATGCCAGTCTAACGGCACCATTAATTACGACTGGACTTGGTTCGACAACATTCTTGCAGATGTAGCAAGCCGTGGTCATCAACTCATTGCGCGTTTCCGTTATGAGTATCCTTCGGGTACTGATGCCGGAGGTGTGAAAGGCTCAACGGCAGTACCACAATACATCAAAGACCGCACCGACTATCACGAGACCTATAGCAGCAACCCCGGCGGCGACGGACCTACATATTATGCGGACTGGAGCAACACGGAATTGCAAAGATTCACAAAGCAGTTTTATACCGACTTCGCCGCACGTTATGCCAACGACAAGCGCCTTGCCTTCCTCGAAGTCGGATTCGGCCACTGGTCTGAGTACCACATCTACGGCACCGCCCTGGACTTGGGTCATAACTTCCCATCAAAGGCCTATCAAAAGGAGTTCTTCCAGCACCTGAGCTCCGTCATGACCGACATCCCATGGCTCATCTCGATCGACGCGGCGGACGACAAATACACTCCGTTCGTTGACGACGACGACCTCATGGGCCTGAAGTTCGGTCTGTTTGACGACTCGTTCATGCACGAAGGCCACGATATCGGCTCAAGTGACGGATATAACGAAGAGAACTGGAACGCAATAGGCAAAGGAACACGTTGGCAGACGGGTGTCTGTGGCGGCGAGATAAGCTATTACACAGAGGATGACCAACACAACTTCCTCAATCCTGACGGCATGTACGGCAAGACTTGGGAGCAAGCCTCTGCAAAATACCACATGACATTCGTCATCGGCAACGACGCTGTGGAAGGCTCATACGCTACTGCGGCAAGAATGAAGGAGGCGGGAAACAACGCCGGTTACAGCTTCGAGATAACCAAATATCAGGTTTCTTCTTCCAGCGCTGTCGTGACCGTGAAGAACAACGGTATCGCACCATTCTATTATGACGCATACGTGACTGTGAAGGGCACAAGAAGCACCACTTCGCTGAAAGGGCTGCTGCCTGGCGAGTCGATAGAATGCACAGTGACAGGCCTGACAATCAGCGGCAGCGAGTCGCCTGCGCTGACCATCACTTCCGACCACCTGCTCGACGGCGTAACCATTCCTTACAAAGCCGACTTGGAGGGCGGCTCGATTTCAACCGCCGCCAACAACAGCGAGAGCGCCAGCCTCATCGAGCAAAGGGGCAGCAAACTGCTCTTCGGCGGCGAGAACTTCGAGGTCGAGATATTCTCGGTGGCTGCGCAGAGAGTGGCAAGCACAAAGGAAAGCACGTTCGACCTCTCGACATTGCCAGCTGGCGTTTACACCGTCAGATATGTGAGCGAGAGAGGCACAGCTGTGAAGAAAGTTGTGAAGTAAGAGAACAGACATAAACATCTTAGACAGAGGAGAGTCGTCAGGAAATGGCGGCTCTTTTTTGTTGGCGGGCGTAGGAAATGCCGTCGCGAGAATTCCGTTTTTCAGCAAAAAGACGTTATCTTTGATAGACTGAAGAGAAAAGAAACCGAATGAGCACTGCAAAATTCATAACGTTAGGTTGTGGCTCGGCCATGCCGCTGAAGAACAGAGCGAACGCCTCGCACCTGCTGTGCATGAGCGACAAGCTGTATCTGATAGACTGCGGCGAGGGCGCGCAGGTGGCTCTGAAGGAGACCGGCGTGAGCACTGAGCGCATAAACAACATCTTCATCTCACACCTGCATGGCGACCACATCTTCGGGCTGCTGCCGCTGATTTCCACACTGTCGATGAGAGGACGCAGAAGTCCGCTGACCATCCACGCCTACAAGGACCTCGTGGAGCTGATGGAGCCGCTGCGAAACTACTTCATGGCCGACCTCTCGTTTGAACTGACCATCAACCCCATAAACCCAAGGAAATCGGAAGTCATATTCGAAGACAACAAGGTGGTTGTCAGCACTATACCTTTGAAACACTCTGTGCCGACATGCGGATTCCTTTTCCGCGAGAAAGAGAAAGGCCGCAACATAATAAAGGAGAAGCTCAGCCAATATGACATACCGCTGGCTGCGATACCGGGACTGAAGGACGGCGCCGACTTCGTGACGGAAGACGGCGAGGTGATAAAAAACAGAGAACTGACCATCGCGCCGAAGCCGACAAAGTCGTTCGCCTACTGCTCGGACACGGCATACACCGAAAGCATCGTCGATATAATAAAAGGCGTGGATGTGCTCTATCACGAAGCGACCTACTGCGACGCCGACGAAAGCCGCATAAAGAAAACGATGCACTCCACCGCCCGTCAGGCAGCCGAGATAGCCAAGAAGGCCGGAGTCGGACAGCTCATCATCGGCCACTACTCGTCGAGATACAGAAAAGAAGAGGAACTGGAGCTGATAAAGTCCGAAGCGCGAGAGGTGTTCCCAAACACCGAGGCAGCCCAAGACCTGTCTGTATTCAGATTCTGAAATAAGAAAACCATTATATTTGCGAGAGGAATAACCTAAAACAAAAGATTACAAAAACACAGAAAAACTAAAATAACATATTGTAAATCATAGCGTTTGCTATTTATTCGGTTGCTCCGAAACGTAGGAAATTTCAAAAGCAACACACCGGATAAGTTCGTAAATGCCTGCGCTTTGCGTGGGCTTGACTTATCCAGTGTTGCGGCATCCTACGGCCAGGAGCATGGATTTGACAAGTCCATGCTTTTTATTGCCGTTTGGTGCCGCTCTCCGGATGAGTGCAAGTGCGCAATGAAAGCGCAGAATGGACACCCAG
>JAGCQO010000274.1 GCA_017965125.1 Paludibacteraceae bacterium | reverse complement strand
TCAGGCTTGAGACCCTCGTGGACTATCTCGAAGCCATGGCCGTGAAGACTCCTGCCGACTATGCTGAGCATCTCGCCGTGGTGATGCAAATCATCAAAAGGCTGAATGCCACCCGACGCAAGAGCGACTATCTTCACATCAATGTGGAGCTAGAAGAAGACACCGTCGACGAAACCACCGATGAGTCGGAGATTGCCCTCGGAGCTTAATCCTGCTATATGGATTCTCTGGCGGATTTGATTAATAAATAGGACTCAATCCGCCGCCTCCCCATGAGCCGTTGGGTTTGTGGGGAGGAATTTTTATCTATTTGATAATCAATAGCTTTTGTTTAAATTATTTTGACCTTTGTTTTTGCAAAGCAAAAGTTGCTATATTTGTAGGCTATTTTTCATTTTATGACAGAGAAGACAAAAAAAGCCAAGAAGGCGGAAGAAATCGTTACTAGCAAGGAGTTGTACAATTTCCTCTTCGAGGCTTGTAACATCATCCGTGGACCCGTGTCTCAGGATGCCTTCAAGGAATATATCACCCCACTTTTGTATTTCAAGCGCATCAGCGATGTGTATGACGAAGAGACGCAGGCAGCCTTGGACCTGTCAGATGGCGACGAGGAGTTTGCGGCACTGCCCGAACAGCACCGCTTTGTGATTCCCGAGGGCTGCCATTGGGAGGACATTCGCCAAAGGACGGTGGACATCGGCAGTGCCATCATCGGGGCCATACGCAAGATTGAGCTGGAGAATCCCATGACCCTCTATGGCGTGCTCAGCGTGTTCTCCACGGCCAACTGGAGCAACAAGAACGTATTCAGCGACGAGAAGCTACGCGACCTCATTGAACACATGAGCAAACGCCGTCTCGGCAACAAAGACTATAACGCCGACCTCATGGGCGATGCATACGAAATGCTGCTGAAAAAGTTCGCCGACCTCTCGAAAGCCAAAGCGGGCGAGTTCTACACCCCACGTTCTGTGGTGAAGCTTTTGGTGCGTATCCTCGACCCCAAGCCAGGCGAGACCGTCTATGACCCTGCCTGCGGCTCGGGCGGTATGCTCATTGAGGCCGTTCGCCACATGAAGAATGACGCACAATGTTGCGGAGCCATTTTCGGACAGGAGAAGAACGTGACTAATGCAGCCGTAGCCAAGATGAACCTCTTCCTGCATGGCGCCAATGATTTCAATATCATGTGCGGCGATACTTTGCGAGACCCAAAGATTTTGCAGAACGAGCACATCGCCCACTTTGACTGTGTGATAGCCAATCCGCCATTCTCACTGAAGAATTGGGGCGCTGAGGCATGGAAAACCGATCGCTTCGGACGCAATCTGTGGGGCACACCCTCCGATAGCAACGGCGATTATGCTTGGCTCCAGCACATGGTGAGCAGCATGCGCAGTCTCACTGGCCGCATGGCCGTTGTGCTGCCTCAAGGCGTGCTGTTTAGGAGCGGCGAAGAAGGTCGCATCCGAGAGGAACTGGTGAAACACGACTATGTGGAAGCCATAGTGACACTTGGCGATAAACTCTTTTACGGATCGGGCCTTTCGCCTTGTTTCTTCATCCTGCGCGACAAGAAGCAGGAAGCCCACAAAGGCAAAGTGCTGATGATTGACGGCTCGAAGATTCTCACTCCGCAAAGGGCACAAAACATCTTGAGCGACGACGATGTAGATGAGTTGTATCGCATTTACACCGCTTACACCGATGAAGAAGATAAGTCTATTGTCGTTCCCATTGTTAAAATTGCCGAAAAGGGCTACGACCTCTCGCCTAACAAGTATGTGCAATACCATAAGGAGACCATGACACCTTACGCACAGGTGCTGGCCGAGTTCAAAGCCGTCTACCAGAACATGAT
>JAGCQO010000273.1 GCA_017965125.1 Paludibacteraceae bacterium | reverse complement strand
GACTCTTATCTTGCCCATGCTATTAGTTGTTGAACAAGTCTCTGATACCGTCGATGTCAAACATGAGAGAGAATCTCAACGTCTGGTCCAATGGGTTGGTCTGCGAAGCCAAAGAGTACGAAGCGTCTATGGCAAGCATATTGAGTTTGAAGCCGGCACCGAAAGTCCAGAAGTTTCTGTTACCCTTGTCAGGATGCTCATAGAAGTAACCTGTACGAACGAAGAACTGGTTGTTGTATGAGTACTCAAGACCGAGAGCCCAAGACACTTCCTGGAATTCCTCCTTGGTAGGAGCGTCGCTAAAAGATTTAAATATAGCACCGATAACAGACTCATCAGCCTGTTTTCCTGTCATATCAATGGTAACATTACCATACTCATCCTGTTTTGTCTTGTACGTTGTACTTGGCACCATAAGCTTATTCGCGTCCACGCTAAGAGTAATCTTGTTAAACTCATTTATAGGACACTCGAACGAAGTACCAAGACGGAAGTTCGCTGGCAAATAGTAGTTAGTGTTGCCTTCGTCATAAGAAATCTTAGTACCTATGTTCGAAAGGTTAAGACCGAAAGACAAACCACCCTGCTGTCCCCAAAGCTGAAGAGGCATTCTGTAGGAAGCCGCGATGTCGGCAGCGAAAGCATTACCTGGATAAAGTCCATCTACCGTACCGAAATCCACACGTATATATCTCAATGCTACAGCAGCAGCCCATCTTTCAGAAAGCTTTCTTGCATAAGCCACATCCACAGCGAGTTCGTATGGACTTGTAGAACCCTGAGTTTGACCCTGCTCGTCAGTCACTGTGATATCGCCCATAGAGAAATATCTCAAAGACGCACTGACAGACTGCATTTCGCCGAATTTCCAATAACCAGCCGCATAGAGAAGGTTGATGTCGTCAACGATTTTCTTCATCCATGGAGTATAGTTAATCACGAATCCTGCAGAACTCTCAGAGAACACATACTTTGAGGGGTTCCAGTATTGCGAATTGGCGTCAGCGCTTGTGGCTGCACCGGCTTCACCCATACCGCCGGCTCTTGCATCAGCATTAACCATCAATGAAGGTACTGCAGTGATAATCGGCTTCATTTTATCTGCGGCGTTTGCAGTGAAAGCAGCCGCGAACAAAAAACTCAGTAAAAGAACTTTTTTCATTTATTTAGATTTCTCCTATTCTCAATAACAAGCAAAACGATTTGATTTACAAATAAATACAAATCACTGCACTTTGTTATTGATTATAAATTTTAACTATTTTATTCTCAAAAACTTACAATATTACACCAAATTACATTACCTATTGCAAGTTTTTTCTCTATTTAACAATTAATTTATTCGTTTTCACGTTCTCGCCATTGGCGTCGGTGTCTGTCCAAATCCTGTACGGATAGACTCCCGGACGCAAAAGTCCGTCGGCTTTCACACTAATTGTCGCCTTCGAACCGTCGTTATAGAACTCCTGGTTGTTTCTGAACAGCACATTGCCGGCAGTATCGTAAATCTCGAGCTTGAACGAAAGTTCTGTCTCCGGCTGGTCATGCTCAACGACGAAGTTGACAGTTCCGTCCTTATCAACTGGGTTCGGATAAGCATACATTCTATATACACCTGTCTTCTTGCCCACATTGAGCTTGAACGCCAGCGACTCGGACGCAGAATTGTTCATGAGGTCCCAAGCCCTGAGAGTCAGCGTGTAATTGCCCGGATTGAGCTCTGGCAGAGTATATTTCAAATGTCCGCTCTTGTAAGTGCCGAGGTCGTTTTCATAATAATCGTTGAGATTGATTATGAGTGTGGTGTCGCCTTCGATTTTAAGCTGTAAATCGTGTCCTATTCCGCTGCCAGTCGTGTTTATGCCGTTCTCGTCGGAAAGTGTCGCATAAAGGATGGAAGAACCGTCGATGACGCCGCCCGACTTGAAGAAAGGCGAGTTTAT
>JAGCQO010000272.1 GCA_017965125.1 Paludibacteraceae bacterium | reverse complement strand
TAGCTCAATCATTTGAAGTGCCTGCGTTGATGATAGCCGACGAGATAAACACAATAAACAACAACGGAAAAGACGTTGTCGTCAAAGAACTTGGACTTGACAAGGCTGATGCTGAAAAGCTAATCGGCATAGCTGCATTTCCAGTGGCTGATTTCAATGGTGACAGAGTCATGGACAAGGTTATATACAGCGGTGTAGATGAAACAAGCCAAAAGTACTATTTCTGCATAAGGATAACTGGCGATGAGAATTGCGATTTCCAAAAAATCGGAGATGCGATAATAAAAAGATACAACGAGGATAAAAAAGTAAAGGCTATCTCCGAGTACAATTGCAAAGTGCAGTTTGCAGAATTAAACGGCTACAAAGAGGAACTTAAAAAAATCGATTCTCTAAGATTCTTGTATGCGAAAAACGACAATTTGGTTCTTAATGCCAAGGACAGTGTAAGAATTGATATGCTCTCGATAACTGAGGTACAGAGACTTATCGAGACATGCGCGAGCATCGAGTTCGCATTGTCGCAACAAAGAGAACCTCTCGCCGCATACACCAGCATAAAGATAAGCTCTTCTGACAACGCCAGACACCACCTGCTGACAGTTTTGGTAATATCATATCTCATAGGACTTGCTATTTCCTACATCATCAAGAACAGGAAATCGATAAAGGAGGCTATAAAGGAGGACTAAACGCCATCCTATACAAATACAAAGCCCGGAAGCACATGCCTCCGGGCTTTTTGTTATCATGCTCTCACCTACTTCAACCTTATGGAGATGTCTTCCACTGGGTTGGACTCCAAGCGGTATTTGTTGACTGTGGTGACGACTATGGCGTAACGTCCGTGCTTGTCGTCGAGGAACGACGAGAGGTCGAACGAGGTGTCGGTCGTGATGCAGATGATGTTGGACGGGTCGGACATGTCGCCGGCGTGCTTGCCTGGGAATGCGTAAACGACGTAGTACGCAGGAGCGAGACCGTCCTTGCCCTCGGCCGCCGACCACGACAGCGTGTAAACGTAAGGCGACGACTTGTGGGGACGATGGCGACGTATCTCGACATTGCCCGGCTGCGGAGTGCGCAGCGAGTCATTCACAGAAAGCAGTTTCGAGGCCGGAGGCAGAGCCGGTGTGGCATAGAACGACGTTCTGAGCGAGTCGTTGAATCCCAGCTCATTCTTCAGGAAGTACTTCGCGCTGTAGAATATCTCGCCCGCCACCACTGAGTCGTTTCTGTTAAGACGCATCTGCCTTGCCAACTCGTTAGGAGTCTGCCACGCCTTGTTCTTAGAGTTCTGCGAGAATCCCGACGAGTACATCGACACGTACAAGTTCGCCTTGCCCGAGTTGCGCGACCACCATGGCAGCAGCTTGGCGTAATCCACATTGCTCTTGCCTATCTCCCAATAAAGCTGCGGCGAAACGTAGTCCAGCAGGTCCTTGTCCACCCAGTCCATGACGTCGGCGTACAGGTTGTCGTAATTGGTCAGCGCACGCATGGTCTCCGAGCCACGCGAGTCGTCAGCCTGGTGGCGCCACACACCGAAAGGCGAAATGCCGAACTGCACCCATGGCTTCAACGCATGAATTGTGTCGGAAACCTGGGCTATGGCAAGGTTCACATTGTCTCTTCTCCAGTCGGCTACGGACGTGAAGCCGCGTGGATCCTTGGCGAACGACTTCGAGTCGTCGAACTTCTCCTTCGCCACGGGGTAAGGATAAAAGTAATCGTCGAAGACTATCGCATCGAGGTCGTAATTGACAACGAGCTCGGCTATGACTGCCGCAAGATAGTCGCGCGTCTCCTTCAGTCCCGGGTCGAAATAAATCCTTCCGCCGTACTTTATGAAATATTCCGGATGTTTGTGGTAAACGCTGCCTGGCGCAAACTTCGACACGTCGCTGTAGTTGAGCGCACGATACGGATTTACCCAGACGTGGAGCTCCATGGCACGTTTATGCGCCTCGGCGATTATGAACTTCAGCGGGTCATAGAACGGTTCTGGCGCCTTGCCCGCAGTGCCTGTCAGCCATTGCGACCACGGCTCCGTCCTGGAGTCGTAGAAGGCGTCGGCCGACGGACGCGCTTGAAAAATGACGGTGTTTATATTGTCCCTCTTGAAGGCATCGAGCATCGACACTATCTCGGCCTTCTGCTCCTTCACAGAAAGTCCTTTCGACGACGGCCAGTCTATATTGGCCACCGTGGCCACCCACACAGCGCGCATCTCGTGCTTGGGCTGCGATGCGTGCATTAAAAAAGCATACGTGAAAAACGAGAGGAAAAGTATGAATCTTGACGACAGTCTCATGATTTTAAATAAAGTTTTGACAAAAGTAACTTTTTAGAACAACATTGCCTATGCTGGAAAAGATAATTTCTATATTTGTAAGAATATATGAATGCGAACCGACAATAGCACAAAGAGACGTCAAGATGGAAAACACAGAGATACAACAGGTTAAACACAGATTCGGTATCATTGGCAACAGCAATGTGCTTAACAGGGCAATAGAAATCGCCATACAAGTGGCAAGAACCGACCTTTCTGTGCTCATAACCGGAGAGAGCGGAGTCGGCAAAGAGAACATCGCCCAGATCATACACCAATACAGCGCAAGAAAACACACCAACTACATAGCCGTGAACTGCGGCGCCATCCCTAAAGGCACGATGGAGAGCGAGCTGTTCGGACACGAGACAGGCTCATACACCGACGCCAAGAACGAAAGAAAGGGATATTTCGAAGTAGCGGAGAAAGGCACGATTTTCCTTGACGAAATCGGCGAGCTGCCTCTTGACGTGGAGGCGAAGCTGCTGAGAGTGCTCGAGAACCACGAATTCATCAGAGTCGGCTCAAGCGTCGTGAAGAAAACGGACGTCAGAATAGTCGCCGCAACAAACATAAACATAGAAAACGCCATAAAAGAAGGCAAGTTCAGAGAGGACCTTTACTACCGACTGAACACCATTCCAATATCGATGCCGGCACTCAGGGACAGGAAAGAGGACATCATCCTGCTGTTCAGGAAATTCGCGTCGGACTTCGCAGAGAAATACAGACGCCCGTCGGTGAAGCTCGACGAAGAGGCGCAGGCCGTCCTTAGGGAATACTACTGGCCGGGAAACGTGAGGCAGCTGAAGAACATAGCCGAGCAACTGTCTGTGTTAGAGACTGGCGTGATAAGCAAGGAATGTCTGCTGAGATACATCCCGAACTGGAAATCGACAGCGCTCCCAGCATTAACCAAAAGCAAGGACGAGAAAACATTCGAAAACGAGAGGGAGATACTCTACCAAGTGCTTTTCGACATGAAGAAAGACATGAGCGACCTCAGAAGGCTCGTGAAGGAAATCATCGACAAGCAAGGCATAGTCATAGACGAGAACATAAACCTCGGCGAACAGGACAACACTGTGACAATACAGTGGGAGAAGGACGATCAGACGCCACTGCCAAACAACATCGGCGAGATAGTGCAAGACCCACAGTCGGCACAGAAGAAAGGCATAAACAAAAGGCACATCGAGGACACCGAAGAATACGTCGAAGAGTCATTGTCGCTCGAGGAGGCTGAGAAAGAGATGATAAAGAAAGCCCTGGACAGACATAACGGCAAAAGGAAACTCGCAGCCAAGGACCTCGCCATCTCGGAAAGAACATTATACAGGAAAATAAAACAACTCGGATTAGAATAATGAGCAGAACAACAACACGCTACCGCTTCATTGCCGTCATTGCGACAGTTTTACTCATCACCGGCTGCACCG
>JAGCQO010000271.1 GCA_017965125.1 Paludibacteraceae bacterium | reverse complement strand
TGATGGAATCCTGCTCGCTCACCTCTGCCGGAGCGGACTTGATGTTTATGTCAACAGCCACAACAATGACACACAGCAATGCAAAAATGACCAATGCCACGCGCTGATTTCTTAAATAATTGAACGGATTTGACATAAATTCTAAAAAAACGTAACAAAAATAGTCTAAAGCAGAATACAAAATCAACAAACTAAGGTATATTTGTCAGATATGGAAAGAGTTTATCTGATAGGATACATGGGTTGCGGCAAAACAACCATCGGAAAAAAACTTGCGAAGGGCCTCGACTGGGATGTGATTGATATGGATTCGCGCATAGAGAATCGCTACAGGAAGAAGATTGAGGACATATTCGCGACCGAAGGCGAGGAATCGTTCCGCAAAAAGGAAAGATTCATACTCGAAGAACTGTCAGCCCTTGAGAACGTGGTAGTTAGCACAGGCGGCGGCGCACCATGTTTCTTCGACAACATCGACGTGATGAACGCTTCCGGACTGTGTGTTTACATAAGAATGACGCCCGAAGCCCTCGCAGAAAGGCTCAAGCACGCCAAGGCGAACAGACCTCTGCTGAAGGACAAGACGGAAGAGGAACTCGCCGATTTCATAAGGCAGCAGTTAGACAAAAGGAAACCGTTCTACGAGCAAGCGCAATTCGTAATCGACAACGACAACGGAACGCCGGAAGAAGCAGCGAGAAAAATAATGGACCTTTTGAACTCATAAAAAACTCATAAAAAACTCATAACCAAAGATATACGCCTATGGCTTTTGAAGGATGGCACAACGAAGCATTTATGCCTGAAGACTGTCTGCTGAGAGAGATTCACAGCAGCAAAGGCATCGTGATGGGTATTCCAAAAGAGGATGTACAGAACGAGACAAGACTTGCGCTGACTCCAGAAGCAGTGGGCATCTTAGTGGAGCGTGGACACACGGTGCTCGTGGAGACTGGCGCTGGCGACGGCATGAGCTACAGCGACATACGCTTCGCGGAAAACGGCGCGACCATAGTGAACTCGGCGGCCGAAGTTTACGCTGCCGACATGGTGCTGAAGATAGCTCCGCCGACGTTCGAGGAGGTGGAGATGATGCGGAAGAACACAGCCGTATTCTCCATGCTGCAGCTCACAAGGCTCGAGGCCAGAGCGGTGAAGGAAATGGCACGCAAGAAAATAGTGGCTGTGGCCTACGACCTGCTCCGCGACTACCAGAAGACATACCCGATAGCCGGCGCGATACACGAGATAGAGGGCATGACAGCCATTTCGGTGGCGTCGCAATACATGAGTTACGACCACGGCGGCAAGGGATTGCTGCTCGGCGGCGTGGCAGGCATAAGCGCGACGGAAGTGATAATCCTCGGAGCGGACATAGCCGGAGCGGCGGCCGCACGCACAGCCCAGGCGCTCGGAGCGCAAGTCAAGGTCTTCGACCACGACGTGAGCAAGCTGCGCAGGCTCCAACAACAGCTCGGGCAGAACCTTTTCACATCCGTGCTGCACCCACAAGTGCTTCGCAAGGCGTTCAAGAGCGCGGACGCAGTGATAGGAACGCTGAGGTACATCGAAGGCGGCGAGCGCTTCATGGTCAGCCAGGACACGATAAGCACGATGAAGAAAGGCTCCGTGATAATAGACCTGAGCACGGACCTCGGCGGATGTTTCGAGACCACAGAGTGCCGGTCGTTGAACTCGCCTATCTACGTCAGAGACGGCGTCATACACTTCTGCGTCCCTAACCTTTCGTCGCGTGTGGGCAGAACATCGAGCATGGCGATAAGCAACATCTTCGCGCCGATGCTCATCCGCATCTCCAACTACGGCGGCATGAGGCAGGCCATAGCCAACGAAAGCGGCATCCGCAACGGCGTCTATACATTCAACGGCTACGTCGTCAACGACCTCATTGCCAAACATCTGAACATTGACAATTCCATAGGTGGCACAGGATTAAAGGGATTATAACCCCATCCCAACAATTCTATTTATCTGATTGTCAAAGATTTCACTTCCCATTCAGCGTGGCTGCTGTAGTTCAGCATGAAAAAAGTCGCTTCGCGAGAAATCGAGCAAATAGACACAAATCAAACAGAAGATATTTCTGAACAAATTGTTGTTATTTGTGCCACGGGCTCACACTCGTGTCTATGTTGTTTCGCAACTTTTCGGGGGCTGTTTAAATCTGCACACGGTGATTCGAAAGACCTGTGGCGAAGAGTGTTGACATTCGTTAGAGCGAAAAGAGGTGTGTTTTGATTATAAATGACTAATTTTGTGACTTAGAAATAATAACTAAAACATAAATACACATGAACGAATCAGAAAAGAAAGTAGCAGAGAGCCTGCTTAACATCAAAGCTATCAAGCTTCAGCCATCCGACCCTTTCACATGGGCTTCTGGATGGAAGTCACCTATCTACTGCGACAACAGAAAGACTCTGTCATTCCCAGAAATAAGAACTCTCGTTAGAGACGAGTTCGTGAAGACAGTGAAGGCGAAGTATCCTCAGGCTGAGGTAGTGGCCGGAGTAGCTACCGGCGCCATCGCACAGGGCGCGCTCGTGGCTCAGGAGCTGGGTCTGCCTTTCATCTACGTTCGTTCTTCTCCTAAGGACCACGGATTGGGCAACCTCATCGAGGGCGACCTGAAGGCCGGACAGAAGGTGGTCGTGATAGAGGACCTCATCTCTACCGGCGGCAGCAGCCTGAAGGCAGTGGAGGCCGTAAGAGCGGCAGGCGCTGAGGTGCTGGGCATGGTGGCTATCTTCACTTACGGATTCCCTGTGAGCGAGAACGCCTTCAAGGAGCACAACGTGGAGCTGACAACGCTGAGCAACTACAACGCCATGATCGAGGCTGCAGTGGCTACCGGCTACGTAAAGGAGGAGCAGGTGGAGACACTGAAGGAGTGGAGAAAGAGCCCAGACACTTGGGGTAAGTAATAAACACAGAGACAAAAACAAAGTTATGGCAGAATACGTAAGCGACGTAAAGCTGATAGCATGCAACGCGCACAAGGTGTTCGCGAAGCTGAGCGACCTGAGCAACGTGGAGTCGCTGAAGGACAAGATACCAGCAGACGCCGGACTGAAGGACCTGACTTGCGACAAGGACTCAATCAGCTTCAGCGTGAACCCAGTAGGCAACGTGAAGTTCAAGATAATAGAGCGAGAGGAGCCGAAGACCATCAAGTTCGCGGCTGAAGGCTCGCCTATCGAGATAAACATGTGGATTCAGCTTGTGGAGAAAGAGGAAAGCCTCACGAAAATGAGACTGACTCTGAAAGCCGACCTCCCGATGATGGTGAAGATGATGGTGGACGGAAAGCTCAAGGACGGCATAAACAAGGTGGCTGACGTGCTTGCTAACATAAACTACGAAGAATAATGGCACAATCTAAACTTTGGGATAAAGGAAAACCCGTTGACAAGGACATCGAGAAGTACACCGTGGGACGCGACCGTGAGATGGACCTCTACCTTGCCAAGGCAGACGTGGCTGGCTCGATGGCTCACATAACAATGCTGGAGTCGGTCGGACTGCTGGAGAAGAGCGAGCTGGACGTGCTGCTCAAGGAACTGCGCTCCATCTACGAGACAGCCGAGAGAGGCGAGTTCGTGATAGAGGAAGGCGTGGAGGACGTGCACTCGCAAGTGGAGCTGATGCTGACGAGGAAGCTCGGCGACGTGGGCAAGAAGATACACAGCGGAAGGTCGAGAAACGACCAGGTGCTCGTGGACCTGAAGATCTTCACCAGAACAAAGATTT
>JAGCQO010000270.1 GCA_017965125.1 Paludibacteraceae bacterium | reverse complement strand
GAAGTGGACAAGGCGGGTGTCGTCCTGCTGCCACCATTTCTGCCATGTGCCCCATCTCTCAGGCTCCTTGTCGCACAGTTCCTTAGTGTTGGAGATGTAGCCGATAGGCGCATCGAACCAAACGTAAAGCACCTTGCCGTCTGCTCCCTCCACAGGCACTGGGATACCCCAGTCGAGGTCGCGTGTCATGGCGCGTGGCTGCAGGTCCATGTCGAGCCAGCTCTTGCACTGTCCGTAAACGTTGCTCTTCCACTCCTTGTGCTCATCGAGAATCCACTGTTTGAGCCAGCCCTGATATTTGCCCAGAGGCAGATACCAGTTCTTGGTAGGGCGCTTCACGAGTCCGTGGCCAGGGTTGTTCTTGTTCGTAGGGTTTATCAGTTCGTCAGGTGAAAGCGTAGCTCCGCACTTCTCGCACTGGTCGCCGTAGGCTCCCTGCGCATGACAACGAGGACATTCGCCCACGATGTTGCGGTCGGTGAGGAATTCGCCGGTCACCTCGTCGCAGTACTGCTCCTCGGTTATCTCCTCAAGGCATCCCTTGTCGTAGAGTGTGCGGAAGAAGTCAGAGGCGAACTTATGGTGTGTCTTGCTTGTGGTGCGGCTATAGATGTCGAAAGATATGCCGAACTCCTTGAAGGACTTCTTGATTATCTCATGATAGCGATCCACGACCTCCTGCACCGTGATGCCTTCTTTCTTGGCGCGGATGGTGACAGGCACGCCGTGCTCGTCACTTCCGCCGACGAAAAGCACCTCCTGGCCCTTCGCCCTCAGATACCTGACGTAAATGTCGGCAGGGATGTAAACGCCTGCCATGTGGCCTATGTGAACTGGGCCGTTAGCGTAAGGCAACGCCGCAGTCACTGTCGTTCTCTTGAAGTTTTTTTCCATAAATGTATGCTTGTGTTTTTATTTTGTCATGTATGTTTATTCACCCACGTGAAACAAAATGCAAATTTAATTGATTTTCTCCTTATACTAATTCTTTTTATCTTTGTGACAAAAGATATTTATTTTTATGAAAAAAGTGCTAATGCCATTTTGGCGTTTATACGTTTGGGTCATCTGGTTTCCTCTTTGTTTAGTCCTCACCGCGATCACAGCAATCACTGTGATTATAATGTCGTGGATGAGATTCTTCTCGCACAAGACAATGTCCTATGCGCCACGAATCTGGGCGAAACTCATCTGCTGGACGGCTTTCGTTTATGTGAAGTTCGAGGGCAAGGAGAACATCAAGAAAGGACAGTCTTACGTCATAGCCTCAAACCACCAGAGCGCATTCGACATCTGGGCGATATACGGATGGTTGCCAGTGACTTTCTCATGGATTATGAAGAAAGAGCTGCGCAAGATGCCTTTCGTCGGATTGGCGTGTGAGCGACTCGGCGACATCTTCATAGACCGTTCGAACCCTAAGGCGGCGAAAAAGAGCTTAGAGGAAGCCGAGGCGAAACTGCACGACGGACACTGCATCGTCATATTCCCAGAAGGAACACGCACGAAGACCGGCAAGGTGGGCAACTTCAAAAGAGGCGCATTCAGCATAGCCACCGACCTCAACCTGCCCGTGCTGCCTACCACAATAAAAGGTTCATACGAGCGTTTTGCATGTGGAGGATATTCCATAAACCCAGGAAAGATAACCGTGATAATACACGAACCTATAACACCAGAAGGAAACACAGAACAAGACATGCGAGCACTGTCGCAGAAGACAAGAGACGCTGTCGTGTCGCTCCTTCCGGACAATATGAAATAAAAAACACACAGCTTATGAAAAAGATTTCTCTCATACTGCTGGCAACGCTCATGGCTGGCATGGCCTTCGGAGCGACAGCCAAACTGACCGGCAAGGAAAAGAAAGCCAGAGAAATATACTCCAAAGCGCGTCTGATAGCCGACGACAAGGAGAAGATAGCCCAACTGAAGGAAGCGCTGACACTCGACCCTGACTTCGAGGCGTGCTACTGGCTGATAGCCGACACATACAAGCAGCAAGGCAACATGGCCCAGTGCCTGACCTACTACGAGAAAGCGGCAAAGCCAAAATTCAAGAACTACAGCAAGACATGCTTCCGTCTCGGCAAAACATACTTCGGCAACGGTGAATACGCCAAGGCCAAGGAATGGTACTCGAAGTTCGCCGAGGACAACAAGGCAGCCATAGCAATGTGCGACTCCGCCATAGCGCTGAAAAACAACCCCGTGCCCTTCACACCAGTGAACATGACACGCGTCAACACCGACTACGACGACTACTGGCCATCAATCACAGCCGACGGCAAGAACATCACCATAACCGTGAACGTCGGACAGCGTGAGGGCGCGAAGGTGCTGTCGTCGCAAGAGGACATCTACCAGAGCTCATACGACGAGAACACAGAGTCGTGGACCAAGAGCGAGTCAATAGGAGCGCCAACGAACACCCCACAGAACGAAGGCGCGCAGAACTACTCTGTCGATGGACGCTACATGTTCCTCGTGGCATGCGACCGCAACACGTCGATAGGCGGATGCGACATCTACTACTCGATAAAAAGAGGCAGCACATGGAGCCCAGCCATAAACTGCGGCAAACCGCTGAACACACAATACTGGGAATCGACTCCTTCGTTCTCTCCTTCAGGCGACGAGATTTTCTTCTCGAGCAACCGTCCCGGAGGACTCGGCGGACAGGACATCTGGGTGGCGAAAGTGAAGATACTCGACAACGGCAAGCTGCAATTCTCTGAGCCAAGAAACCTCGGAGCGCCTATCAACACGCCGGAGGACGACTTCTGCCCATTCATACACGCCGACAACAAGACGCTCTACTTCTCGTCAAAAGGACACGCCGGACTTGGCGGATATGACATATTCTACGCACGCCGCGACGAGAACGGCAAATGGTCGTTCCCAAAGAACCTGGGTTACCCTATAAACACACACCGCGACGAGATAGGATTCTGCGTAAGCGCGCAAGGCGAGAAGGCGTACATGTCTTCAAACGGAATCCTGAAGAACGCCCGTGGCAAGGACATTTACGAGATAAGCCTGCCTGAAGACAAGCGACCAGAGCGCATGGACTACTACAACGGCAAACTCGTGGACGCGAAGACCAACAAGCCGATACAGGCGCACGTGGAGGTTTATCGCCTCGAGGACGACAAGACAGTGTTCCAGTCGGTGACCGACGAGATGACCGGCGAGTTCCAGGCCTACCTGCCTGAGGACAAGGACTACGGCTACAACATAAGCAAGAAAGGATACATCTTCGAGTCGGGAACTCTGCATAAGTCCGATAGCAAGGACAAGAGCCTGAACGTGAGTATACAGCCTATAACCGTGGGCGCAAAGACAGAGCTCCACAACATATTCTTCGACTT
>JAGCQO010000269.1 GCA_017965125.1 Paludibacteraceae bacterium | reverse complement strand
AGTAGTAGTCGCCGCCCAGCACGAAGTGGAGCGACCTCTGCGACTTTATCTTGTCGTTCAGCCTGACGTTCGAGTTGCCCGTGGCCTCGTCGGTGTCTATCAGACGGACCTCCTTGTAGAACGGCGACTGGTAATAGACGCCGGTGGAGAACCTGAAGCCGAGGTTCTCGTTCTTCTTTGGGAAGTATGACAGCGTCGCTCTCGGGCTGACGATGAACTCCTTGTTGAATGTCCAGTAGTTGCCTCTTATGCCGGCCAGCACGCCGATTGTTCCGATTCTCGTCTTGAACCTCGACTCGTCCTGGACTAAGAACTGCGTCCTCCAGCTGTTCATCGACGTCTTGCTCCTCAGGTTGTATGTCGAGGTCACGTAGCCCGACGAGTCTCTTGTCTCGAACTCGATTATGTTGTCGTCGATGTCTTCTTTTTGCAGGCTCGCTCCCCACGATATTGTGTTCTTGTTTATCGTGTAGTCGCCTCTGTGTTCGGCTTTTATAACCCTCACTCTCAGCCTGTTTCTCGTGTATTCCTGGTAAGCACCCACGCCGAGCGCCGCGCTCTCGTCTATCTCGCCGAAGCCGTTGCCCATGCTTTCGCCTATCCAGTATTCACCTATCAGGTCGTAGTTCACGCTTTCGTGGCTTTCGTAGGCCGACGCGATGAGCTTGAGGTTGAGGCTGCTGATAGGGGAGTACTTCAGCGTCAGCGCTCCGAATTCTGTTTGGAAGATGTCTTTCTCCTGGCCGTCGAAGTACATGCGGAAGGTCTTCACGTCGGTCAGTGTGCCGTAGGTCGTGGTGCGGCTTTCGGGTATGTTGTTGTATATGTTTCGTGAGAAGTTGCCGAGGAAGTCGATTTCCCATTTCTTCGCGAAGTTGAACGTCAGGTAGGTCTGGTAGTCGAGGAACTTCTGGTCGTACATGCCCTTTGTGTCCATGGTGTTGAACATGTAGTCGCTGCTCTTGTACCTTATGCCGTGCAGCTGGGTGAACTTGCCGTTTTTAGTGCTGTGGCCCACGTGGCCCTGCGCTCCGAGCAGACTCGCTGCGACCGACGCCTCAAAGCGTTTCGGCTTCTTGTACTTTATGTCGAGCACCGACGACATCTTGTCGCCATACGTCGCTCCGTATCCGCCAGCCGAGAATTCCACGGCTTCCACCATGTCCGGGTTGATGAAGCTCAGTCCCTCCTGCTCGCCGGTCCTGATGAGCAACGGACGATAGACCTCTATGTCGTTCACATACACGCTGTTCTCGTCGTAGTTTCCGCCTCTGACGCTGTACTGGCTCGAAAGCTCGTTCCTGTTCGACACTCCGGCGTAAGTGCTTATCAGTCCCTCGATTCCGCCGTTCACGCTTGGCATCACGTCCAGCTTGCTCACGTCAATCTTGTTCATCGACGTGCTTTGCTTTGCGAAGTCTGTCACCTCGACATCCTTCATCATTATGGCGTCGTCCTCCAGATAGACCATCTTCTGGATTGACTTTCTCGTCTTGGGCGTTATGTTGTAGATGTATGGCTTGCAACCGAGTATCTGGAATCTCACTCGGGCGCTGTCGGTCGCGCTGAATCGCAGGTCGTAGTATCCGTCCTCTCTGGCGGTCGTGCCTGTGGTTGTGCCTTCTACGGTTATGGTGGTGAAGCTCGCCGGCTCTCTGTCCGGGAGATAGACGTAGCCGTAGATTCTGTAGTCTTCGGCTTGGATGTGAACAAGCGGCGCCAGTGCTAAAAATATCATAGATAGTCT
>JAGCQO010000268.1 GCA_017965125.1 Paludibacteraceae bacterium | reverse complement strand
CAAGAGACAAGCTCACTGTCATCTTCGACCAGATAGGCAGTCCGACCTACGCCGCCGACTTGGCAAAGGCCATCATGGCAGTCATCAACAGCGAGGAGTTCGTCACTGGCACATACCACTTCTCAAACGAGGGTGTCTGCAGCTGGTATGACTTCGCGAAAGCCATCCACCGCCTCTACGGTCTGCACAACTGCGACGTGCAGCCGCTTGAGACCAACCAATACCCTGACGACACGCCAAGACCTGCCTACAGCGTATTGAACAAGACAAAAATAAAGAACACCTACAAGGTGAATATTCCGCACTGGTTCGAATCGCTCGAGAAGTGCATCAGAATACTGAAAGAAGAAGAAAATCAATCAATAAACTAAATAAAAGATGAAACACGAATTACGCAGTTCAGCGACAACCCAGGGAAGAAGAATGGCGGGAGCCAGAGCCTTGTGGGTAGCTAATGGAATGAAAAGAGAGCAGTTTGGCAAGCCAATCATCGCCATCGTAAACTCTTTCACACAGTTTGTGCCTGGTCACACACACCTTCATGAAATTGGCCAGATCGTGAAAGCAGAGATCGAGAAACTCGGATGCTATGCGGCAGAATTCAACACAATCGCTGTTGACGACGGCATCGCTATGGGACACGACGGAATGCTCTACTCTCTGCCATCGCGCGACGTCATCGCTGACTCTGTGGAGTACATGATAAACGCGCATAAGGCCGACGCCATGGTGTGCATCTCCAACTGCGACAAGGTGACGCCTGGTATGCTCATGGCTGCCATGCGTCTCAACATACCTGCTGTGTTCGTCAGCGGCGGACCTATGGAGGCTGGCAAGGTGAACGGCGAGAACGCTGACCTCATTACAGCGATGATCAAGGGCGGCGACCCTACCGTAAGCGACGAGGAGCTCAACGTCATCGAGCAGTCCGCTTGCCCAGGTTGCGGCGCATGCTCCGGCATGTTCACAGCCAACTCAATGAACTCGCTGACCGAGGCCATCGGTCTGTCATTGCCAGGCAACGGCTCTATACTCGCGACCCACGTGAACCGCATCCAGCTGTTCAAGGACGCAGCAAAACTCATCGTAAAGAACGCCTTGGCTTATTACGAGGACGGCGACGACTCTGTTCTGCCACGTTCCATCGCTACACGTCAGGCATTCCTCAACGCCATGACATTAGACATCGCCATGGGAGCGTCAACCAACACTGTGCTCCACCTTTTGGCTGTGGCTCAGGAGGCTGAGGTTGACTTCACAATGTCCGACATCGACGCGCTCAGCCGCAAGGTCCCATTCCTCTGCAAATTAGCGCCAAACTGGCAGAAGTACAGCATACAGGAGGAGAATCGCGCAGGCGGTATCCTCGGCATCCTCGGAGAGTTGGCTAAGGGCAACTTGCTCGACCTCTCATGCAAGCGCGTGAACGGCGCTACACTTGGCGAGGACATCAAGAAATACAGCATTACTGACGACACTATCGACCCAGAGGCTGACCGCATCTACCATTCCGCTCCTGGAGGCAAGTTCTCGACAAAGATGGGAAGCCAGGACACAAAGTGGGAGAGCCTTGACACCGACCGTGTGAACGGATGTATCCGCGACATCGAGCACGCCTACACTAAGGACGGCGGACTTGCCGTGTTGTTCGGCAACATCGCACAAGACGGCTGCGTCGTCAAGACTGCCGGCGTGGCTCCTGAGTTGTGGCACTTCGAGGGCCCTGCTGTCGTGTTCGACTCTCAGGACGACGCTTGCGAGGGAATCCTCGGCGGCAAGGTGAAGAAGGGCGACTGCGTGGTCATAACACACGAAGGACCTAAGGGCGGACCTGGCATGCAGGAGATGCTCTACCCTACTTCATACATCAAGTCTATGCACATGGGCAAGGAGTGCGCGCTGATAACCGACGGACGTTTCTCAGGAGGAACTTCCGGACTGTCTATCGGACACATCTCGCCTGAGGCTGCAGCCGGAGGCAACATCGGCAAAATCAAGGACGGCGACATCATCGTCATCGACATCCCTTCACGCTCAATCAACGTGAAGCTCTCCGACGAGGAACTCGCAGCACGCCCACAGCAGCCGCTGAAGCGCAACCGTGTGGTCAGCAAGGCTTTGCGCGCATACGCACAGTCAGTATCATCAGCAGACAAGGGTGGAATAAGAATAATCAACTAATAAACAAACAGATAATGAAGTCAAAAGAATTAGCTGGACGATATGCGTTGATGGAATCGCTTAAAGCGGAAGGCGTTGACACAATATTCGGTTATCCAGGAGGTTCTATCATACCAACATTTGATGCTCTTTACGACTATCGTGACATATTCAATTTCGTACTTGTAAGGCACGAGCAGGCTGCGACACATGCAGCCGAGGGCTATGCCAGAGTTTCGGGCAAGGTCGGAGTCGTGTTGCTGACATCCGGCCCGGGCGCCACAAACGCCATCACCGGCATCGCCGACGCAATGATGGACAGCACGCCTATGGTCGTAATCGCAGGACAGGTGGCGTCGCAGGCTTTGGGCTCTGACGCATTCCAGGAGACTGACCTTGTCGGCATCACACAGCCTATCACTAAATGGAGTTACCAGATAAGAAAGGCTGAGGACATCGCATGGGCTGTGTCAAGAGCGTTCTACATCGCCAGCACAGGAAGACCAGGCCCTGTCGTTCTCGACTTGACAAAAGACGCTCAGACCGAGCTTTGCAACTTCTCGTATAAGAAATGCTCATTCATCAGAAGCTACATTCCTTATCCAGAAATCAACGAGTTCGACGTCGAGCAGGCTGCACATATCATAAACGCAGCGAAGAAGCCTTTTGCTCTGCTTGGCCAGGGAGTAATCCTCTCCAACGCCGAGAAGGAGGTCAGAGAGTTCCTCGAGAAAGCCAACATCCCTGCAGCGACAACACTGCTCGGACTGTCGTGTCTGCCTTCAGACCACGAGCTGAACAAGGGTATGCTGGGTATGCACGGAAACTACGGTCCGAACATGAAGACCAACGAGTGCGACGTGCTGATCGCCATCGGAATGAGATTCTCAGACCGTGTGACCGGCAACAAGAACACATACGCAAAACAGGCTAAAATACTGCACTTCGACATAGACCCAAGCGAAATAGGCAAAAACATCAAGCCTACACTCGGCATCCTCGGCGACATCAAGGAGTCAATCACCTTAGTGACCGAAAAGCTCAAGGAGGCTAATCACAAGGACTGGATCGAGTCATTCCAGCCGCTGGAGAAGAAGGAGCACGAGAAGGTGTTCGTCAAGGAAGTGGAGAAATGCACCGGCGACATACACATGGGCGAGGTTGTGGACAAGATAAGCAAAGCCACAGGCGACAAGGCTGTGCTCGTGACCGACGTCGGACAGAACCAGATAAT
>JAGCQO010000267.1 GCA_017965125.1 Paludibacteraceae bacterium | reverse complement strand
AGGCCATCTGACGTCGAAGAAGAAGCATGAGTCAACCACAACGTCCGAGTTGTTGGTCGCCATGATGGCGTAACCGTCGGAAACCACGAGACGGTTCTTCAAATACTCGCCGTCGTCCTTGTAAATCATGGACTTAGCCATGTCGTACTCGCTGCTTGTCATGTTAGCTGTTCTGCCGAATCCGTTGTTCTCATACAAGCAGTTGAGAATGTGTGTCCTTCCGCCGCGGATTCGAGGTGTACGCTGGTGCGTGTTGTAATAGTAGTTGCGGTAGTGTGTTATGTTACGCTTTGTATCGCCGTTGTCGCCGTCGTCCTTGCCGTGGAGCGATGTCTTCCAGTGGTTCTGTATCTTGGTCCACGAGATGGTCAGGTACAGATTTGTGTTTGAGTAGATGTCCATCGCGCCGTCTGGTTTCTCCTTGTTGGTGGATGTTACGTCGTCGCCTATGGTGCAGTGGTCTATCCAGATGTGTCCGCCTGCGGTGATCGGCATTCCGTCGTAAGCGAAATTCTTAACGGAAATGTTTCTTACGAGCACGTTCTCGCATGTTCCCTTGATAGTGACCTTTCTAAAAGTCACGCCGCCGAGTCCGATGATGCTGAAGTTTGTCAGTCCGCTTATCTCAAGGTCGTTTGTGGCGTTTGTGTTTCTTGCTCCAGTTCCGTAGGTTCCTGGCTCAACAAGGATGATTGTGTTGTTTGCCTTGTGTGAGTTTATCTCGGAAAGCGAAGAGCAGGTGTAGATACTGAATCCTGTTGGCGCGCTGAACGTTCCGTCGGGGTTACACACAGGTATTCCGTAAGTTCCTGTTGCTCCAGAGGCTCCGAATCCCACAGGGGTGTTCTCGAGCGGTGGGCGTGTCGCGGCGTAGGAGTTTGTCGTTAATGCAGTGATAGTTAATGCGGAAATCGCAATTATGTGTTTGAATTTCATAACCATAAAATGCTTTCTGTTGGGAAAAGCCCATATCAGCACAAATATAGCAAAGAAATTCTGTTCTGAAAATCCTTTCAGAATCTTTCACACATTGTTTTACAGCAGTTTTTTTTGAGGTTATGCGCCTTGGGTGTCTTTTTGTCGTGTGTTACTCGTTTATAAGTTCCACTGTGTGGCAAGCCGCGATGCCAGCCGTTTCTGTGCGCAGGCGTGACGCGCCTAATGAGCATGGCTTGAAGCCTTTGCTTTCGGCGAGCGCCACCTCGTCCTCGGAGAAGTCGCCTTCCGGACCGATGAGCACCAGCACGCTTCCGCCTTTTGCGCAGTCCTTGAGCGGTGTCTTGTCGCCCTTGTGGCAGTGGCAGATGAACTTCTGCTGCTCAGTGGCGCTTTCTATCAGTTTCTTGACCGGTGTCATCTCGTTCAGCACCGGCTTGAAGGCTTTCTGGCTCTGCTTCATCGCCGCCACGATTATCTTCTCCATGCGCTCGTTCTTCAGTTCCTTGCGCTCGGAGTGCGACGTGATGATGGGCGTGATTTCGTCTATGCCTATCTCGGTGCATTTCTCCAGAAACCACTCCATGCGCTCGTTGAGCTTCGTCGGCGCTATGGCTATGTGCAGTCTGTAAGGGTGCTGCCCCACGTTGCCATCGACTGCGAGTATCTTCACTTCGCATCGTTTCTGGTGCGGATTGGTTATGACGGCGTCGTAGGCGTTGCCGCGTCCGTCCACCAGCGAGACCCTGTCGCCCTCGGTCATGCGCAGCACTTTGACGGCGTGTTGCGACTCTTCCTGCGGCAGCGTGTGTGTCTGTGCGTCGGGCGTTATGTCCGGAGTGTAGAATATCTTGTCTTGAAGCATGACGCAAAGATAATCAACAATATGATAATGCTGTTTTATTGCCCCCGAAAAAGAAAAGCGCAGAGGTATGTGCCCCTGCGCCTTTCGGTATTGATTGATTATGAGAAAATTACTCTCCGAAAGTGATCTTCTTCATGTCTGACATGTAGCCACGAAGCTTGCGACCAACGATTTCGATTGGGTGGTTGCGGATAGCCTCGTTTACATTTACGAGCTCCTGGTTGTCAACAGAGCCGTCCTTGCCCTCGTTGTAGTTCTTGCCGATGACGTCAACGTCGATCTTAGCCATGAAGTCCTTCAACAGAGGACGGCAAGCGTTGTCGAAGAGGTAGCATCCGTACTCAGCAGTGTCGGAGATGATGCGGTTCATCTCGTAGAGCTTCTTACGTGCGATTGTGTTAGCGATCAATGGCACCTCGTGGAGTGACTCGTAGTATGCTGACTCTGGCTTGATGCCTGAAGCAGTCATAGTCTCGAATGCGAGCTCAACGCCGGCAGCAACCATAGCTACCATGAGGACAGCGTTGTCGAAGTGCTCCTGCTCAGAGATGTGCTGGTCTGTGTTAGGAGTCTTCTCGAATGCTGTTTCGCCAGTCTGCTTTCTCCAAGTCAGCAGCTTAACGTCGTCGTTAGCCCAGTCTTCCATCATAGTCTTAGAGAACTCGCCAGACATGATGTCGTCCATGTGCTTCTGGTAGAGCGGACGCATGATGTCCTTCAACTCCTCCTTGAGCTTGAAGCACTTGATCTTGGCTGGGTTAGAAAGACGGTCGATCATGTTAGTCACACCACCGAACTTCAGAGCCTCGCCGATGATCTCCCATCCGTACTGAATCAGCTTAGAAGCGTACTTAGGGTCGATGCCCTTCTCCACCATCTTGTCGAAGCAGAGGAGCGAACCTGTCTGGAGCATACCGCAGAGGATTGTCTGCTCGCCCATGAGGTCGGACTTAACCTCGGCTACGAATGAAGAACGGAGACCTCCTGCACGGTGTCCGCCTGTAGCAGCAGCGTAAGCCTTAACCCATGCCCATCCCGTTCCTTCAGGGTCGTTGTCTGGGTGAACAGCGAGAAGTGTAGGAACACCGAATCCACGAACGTACTCGTTTCTTACCTCTGAACCTGGGCACTTAGGTGCAACCATGATTACAGTGATGTCCTTACGAATCTACTCGAACTCCTCGACGATGTTGAAACCGTGTGAGTAAGAGAGCGCAGCGCCCTTCTTCATCAGCGGCATGATGTTCTTTATCACGTCGTGGTGCTGCTTGTCTGGAGTAAGGTTCAGAACGAGGTCGGCTGTTGGGATGAGCTCCTGGTATGTACCAACCTTGAAACCGTTCTCTGTTGCGTTCTTGTAAGAAGCGCGCTTCTCCTTGATGGCAGTCTCGCGCAGAGCGTAAGAGATGTCAAGACCTGAGTCTCTCATGTTAAGACCCTGGTTCAAACCCTGTGCGCCGCAGCCCACGATAACGATCTTCTTGCCTTTGAGTGCTTCTACTCCGTCCTTGAACTCGTCGCGGTTCATGAACTCGCACTTTCCAAGCTGCTCGAGCTTGCCTCTCAAAGAGAGTGTGTCAAAATAATTAGCCATGTTTATTAAGTTTATAAAATATAAGTTGTTGTTATATGCTGCATGTTGCAATGAACATCGCAAAGTAAGGCAATAAAAACGAACCTTATTGTGAAATCTCTTATAAAAAATGGTAATTTTCGAAACAAGGCGGTGCTTTCGGTTTTATTCCAGCGTGTGGTTGCGGAATTTCAGCGGTGTCATGCCCGTCGCCTTTTTGAAGAATTTGGTGAAGTATGACTGGTCGGCGAAGTTGAGCATGGCGGATATTTCCTGTATGTCGAGCGTGGTCTGGGTGAGCAGCCGCTTGGTCTCGAGTATCAGTTTGTCGTGCAGTATTTCGTTGGATGTCTTGCCCGTCAGCCGCTTGGTGGTCTGGGTGAGGTAGGTGGGCGATATGTGCATCATCTCGGCGTACTGGTTCACGTTGTAGTTGTGCTGGTAGTTCTCCTCTATCAGCTGGTAGAATCGCTTCACGAGCAGGTGGCCCTTGTCCTTGGTCATGAGCGTCGAGCCCACGGTGTAGAGTTGCGCGAGGTAGGCGAGGATGAGGTTCAGGTAGGCGTGCATCAGCGATGTGGAGTAGTCGGTCTTCAGGGCTTCGAGTGTGGCTTTCACGAAGAGCGACTCGATGAACGCCTTGTCCGACGCGTTTTTTATTATCAGCGGCGGGTTGGTCTGCTGCAGCGTGAAGAAGAACGGCAGCTCCAGCAGCGAGTTCTCGTTGCTCTTGCCTAATTGGTAGAACTCCGACGTGAAGATGTAGATGAACCCGTCGATGTCGTGCGAGAGCTCCAGCCTGTGCGCCTGTCCGGGCGACATGAAGAAGACGCACGGCGGCTTTATCTCGTACTTGTTCGAGTCGATGATGTGGTATCCCGAGCCCTGCTTGAGGTACAGCACTTCGAAGAAGTCGTGGCGGTGGGGGTAGTGTACGGCGAAGTGTCGGTTCGCGTCGAACACCTCGGTTTGGAACGCTCTGCCGCCCTTGTCTTTTTTGCTGAAGCTCTGTAGGCTGTAAATCGGTAGTGTGTTCTTCGCCATTTTTGGTATTTTTCAATTCTCGCAGTAAAGATAGGAGTTTTTTTATCGTCATTTTTATCGCGGAATAAAATGAATAACACATTAAAACAATTCGCCATATTGATTGAGAATAAGGAAATAGTTACATTTGTTAGGTTTAAGAAAAAGGCGAAAAAAGCAATGGCAAAAAAAACGGAAAAGAAAAGCAAAAGCATGGAGGAAACTCTGTGGGAGAGCGCTAATAAACTGCGTGGTTCTGTTGAGCCATCTGAATACAAGCATGTGGTGCTGAGTCTGATATTCCTGAAATACTCGGGCGACAGATTTACGGAGAGATACAACCAATTGCTGAAAGAAGGCAAAGAGAAGTTTGTTGACAACGAGGTATTCTACAACTCGGTCAATGTGTTTTATCTTCCGCCGGAGAGCCGATGGGAAATGCTTATAAACAACGCCAAGCAGAGCGACATCGCTCTACGCATAGACAAGGCTTTGCACTCCATAGAGCAGAAGAACCCTGTGCTGCGTGGCGCATTGCCAAGCAACTACTACACGAGTGTGGGGCTGGACGTGGCGAAGCTGGGCAGCCTGCTGGACGAAATAAACAAAATAGACACGCTGGAGGACAGGGAAAATGACCTCATAGGCAGAGTCTATGAATACTTCCT
>JAGCQO010000266.1 GCA_017965125.1 Paludibacteraceae bacterium | reverse complement strand
TGGATGAAGGACTTCTCGTTCCTCAACTTCGTAAGAGACGTGGGCAAGCACATCACTGTGAACTACATGATGGCAAAGGACAGCGTGTAGAAGCGTCTCAACGGCGAGGCAAGAGACGGTCTCTCGTTCACAGAGTTCTCTTACCAGCTGCTCCAGGGCTACGACTTCCTGCACCTCTACAAGGAGAAGGGATGCCGTCTGCAGATGGGCGGAAGCGACCAGTGGGGCAACATGACCACAGGCGCCGAGCTCATAAGAAGAATACTGGGACCGGAGTCCGACGCCTACGCGCTGACCTGTCCGCTCATCACCAAGGCCGACGGAGGCAAGTTCGGCAAGACCGAGAGCGGCAACGTATGGCTCGACAAGAGATACACATCGCCTTATAAGTTCTACCAGTTCTGGCTGAACGTGTCGGACGACGACGCCAAGAAGTACATCAAGATATTCACATCGCTCGACAAGGCTGAGATAGACAGCATAATCGCAGAGCACGACCAGGCTCCAGAGGCACGTCTGCTCCAGAAACGTCTCGCCGAGGAAGTGACCGTCATGGTGCACTCAAGAGAGGATTACGACGCTGCCGTAGCGGCTTCAAACATACTTTTCGGCAAGGCTACATCCGATAGCCTCAAGAGCCTCGACGAGGACACGTTCCTGTCGGTGTTCGAGGGCGTGCCACAAAAGGAGATTTCGCTCGGCGAGCTCAAGGCTGGCATCGGAGTTCTGGATCTGCTCACAGCATACGCTCCAGTCTTCACTTCCAAGGGCGAAGCGAGGAAGATGATACAGTCTAACGGCTTCTCGTTCAACAAGGATAAGTTCACCGATCCGAACGCGACAGTGAACGGCAGCCTGCTCATAAACGGCAAGTACATACTGGCTCAGAAGGGCAAGAAAAACTATTTCCTTATAGTTGCAAAATAAGGAAAAGCGGATTATATTTGCACCCGAATTATGCTGCATGCACTTGTAGCCGCTGATTCACAAACGGATTGTCTTGTGGTGTAATGGTAGCACAACAGGTTTTGGTTCTGTTTGTCCTGGTTCGAATCCGGGCAAGACAACGCTTAAAGACCTTGACTCGTAAGAGTCGAGGTCTTTTTGTTTTATGGGCACGGCTCTGGTTACGCTGTCATGAAAAGGGCTGTTCTTTCTGCCGAATTATGACACAATGTCAGTTTCTATGACTTCTATTCTGCCAAAGACGAGTGATTTTCTGCCAAAACAATGCCGTTTGGATTTTGGCACAGGAATTGACAAAACAAAGTCGGCCGCTCGGAAACAGCGGCATGATAAACCAGAGTAATAACAATTAAAAACAATAAATATCATGGGAAAGATCATTGGAATCGACCTCGGCACAACCAACAGCTGTGTGTCTGTAATGGAAAATGGCGAGCCAGTCGTAATCGCAAATAGCGAAGGAAAAAGAACAACACCTTCTGTCGTAGGTTTCGTTGACGGAGGTGAGAGAAAAATCGGAGACCCTGCAAAGCGTCAGGCTATCACTAACCCTCTGAAGACTGTCTTCTCTATAAAGAGATTTATGGGCGAGACTTACGACAGAGTGGGCAAGGAGATAGCAAGAGTGCCTTACAAGGTTGTCAAGGGCGACAATAACACTCCGAGAGTTGACATCGACGGACGTCTGTACACTCCACAGGAAATCTCGGCTATGATTCTTCAAAAGATGAAGAAGACTGCTGAGGACCACCTCGGACAGGAAGTCACAGAGGCTGTCATCACAGTGCCTGCATACTTCAACGACGCACACCCACAGGCCACTAAGGACGCTGGCGAGAACGCAGGACTTACAGTGAAGAGAATCGTGAATGAGCCAACTGCGGCTGCATTGGCTTATGGTCTCGACAAGAAGAACAAGGACATGAAGATCGTCGTGTTCGACTGCGGTGGTGGTACTCACGATGTCTCTGTCCTCGAATTGGGCGACGGCGTATTTGAAGTAAAGTCAACTGCTGGTGATACGCACCT
>JAGCQO010000265.1 GCA_017965125.1 Paludibacteraceae bacterium | reverse complement strand
GCAAGCGCCAAGCACGTCATCCACGTGCTTCAGGCCGAACTGTTTCCTTTCCTTGTCCTTTGCCTCGGTCAGCCCGTCGGTATAGAGGAAGATGGTGGTTCCCGGGTCGATGGTCGTCTCTTGGAGGGTATAGTTCCAACCCGTCATTACGCCAACAGGGATGTTTGCGTCGCAGGGCAGCAGTCCCGCTCCGCTACCGATAAGGATTGGCGAGTCGTGACCTGCATTGCAGTATCGCATACGCCCCGTCAGCATGTCCAGCACACCGACAAAGAGCGTAACGAACATGTCGTTTTCGTTACCCTCGCTGACGTTCATATTCATGGTATGCACGATATGACTCGGCTTATCGGTGTGGGCCGAGATATTCCGGAAGAGTGTGCGGGTGACTGCCATGACGAGTGCGGCGGGAACGCCCTTGCCGCTGACGTCGCCGACACAGAAGAACAGTTTCTCGTTGAGGATGAAGAAGTCGTAGAGGTCGCCGCCTACCCCCTTGGCGGAAGTCAGCGAAGCGAAGAGGTCTATGTCCTTGCGATTGGGGAAGGCGGGGAAGGTCTTCGGCAGCATCGACATCTGGATGCTCTGAGCCACCTTCAGCTCGCTCTCTATCGATGCCTTTGCGGCAGTAGAGACCTTCAGATCCTCGACATACTGCTTCAGCGACTGCTGCATGGCACTGAACGAGTCGCGCAGGTCGGAGATCTCGTCCTGGCGTTCGAACGTCGGCAACTCGGTGTCGAAGTTGCCCTTGGCAACCTCCTTGGCCGAGTCGGACAAGAAGCCTAACGGCTTCGTGGCCTTGCGGATGCTGCGGCGCATGAAGAAGAAGATAATGACGATGCCGAAGCCCATCAAGGACAGCATGATGGTGGCGATAACCTCACCCCACATGAAGACGAAATCTTTATGCTGCACCACGATCAAGGTCCAGTCGGTGGAGGCCAGCTGCTTCGTATTAATATAATAAGGTGTATCCTGCAGGTCCTTCATCTCAAGACCTTCAACCTCGACCTTCTGTTCACCCTTCAGCAACTTCGTGTCAAAGTCGGAACCGGCAATCTTGCTGCCCTTGCCATCGAGGATCTGGATGAAGAAATAACTGCCGACCTCCTTGTCATCGATGCTCTGAGAGTCCTCAAAGAACTCCATCTTCCTGACTTTCTTCTCTTCGACGTTGACAGTCTCTAACAGCCACTCTAAGTTCAGGTCGATGCCATAGACGCCGACCTTTCGGCCTTGACTGTCGTGGACAGGAACGAGGTAGCTGCAGAGCAATGTCCTGCCGCCGTCGGGGTCGGAATAAGGATCAGACAGGTCGCCCACGCCCTTTTTCATCGCGGTCTTGTACCAATCGCGGCTGAGGTAGTCATGATCGGCAGAGCCTATCTGCTTCCGCTCGACATGAATACTATCGCTATATCTCACATAAGGTTCGAACCAGCGGCCCTGACTCTTATAATAGTCCGGCTCGAAGGCCACGAAACAACCTAAGTATTTCTTGTTCAGCAGCAACTCGTGCTCCAAGGCGCCAAACACGGTCTCCGGACTGTCCAAGTTGGCTTCAATCTCCGCCACATTGTTCGCGGCAGAAATCTCAACGGCACGCAACATGGTCTCCATCCTTCCACTAATACCATCTGTCACGTACTGACCTCGCATGGCGCTGAGGATAATCGAAACCACAAAGACAAAGACAAGAGTCAAAGCCATGATCACCGCACTGATAATCGACACAATCAATATGACGCGCCAGGTGATACGGCGAGACAACTTGCCCTTTCTTTTCTTGAATATGTTCATGACAAATAGCTAAATTGTCGGACAAAGGTACGAAATAGAACGCAAACAACCAAATTAAAATGAAAAAAAAGCGTCATTATTTGGCAGATTAAGAAAAAAGTCGTAACTTTGCACCCGCTTTTCGTGGCACCTATGCCAGAAGGCAAGAAAACAGATAGTAACAATTAAAGAATTAAAACCAAAAAAACAAATGATTATTGTACCTGTAAAAGAAGGCGAGAACATCGAAAAGGCCCTCAAAAAGTTCAAGAGAAAGTTCGAGAAGACTGGTGTTGTTAAGGAGCTCCGCTCACGTCAGCAGTTCAACAAACCTTCTGTACTGAAGCGCCTGAAGATGGAGCACGCTATATACGTACAGAAGCTGCGCACTGTCGAAGAATAATAAAGTGCGTTAAAAATTTGGTGGTTTAAAGAAAATTCCGTAAATTCGTTGCCGAAATCGAGAAGCAACGTCATGATGATAGAAGATTTTTTGAACTACCTGCGCTTTGAGCGGAACCGTTCCGACTTGACTGTACGCAACTACGAACGAAGCCTAAGGCATTTCGAATCGTATTTCAAAAATCGAGAAAGTCATCTCTC
>JAGCQO010000264.1 GCA_017965125.1 Paludibacteraceae bacterium | reverse complement strand
TGCGTCTTCTTCATATACAAGTACAACAACTTCATGGACGAGACCATGCTCGGCAATGTGTTCAACACACGTTATTCCGAGGCTTCGGGCTTCATGACGTGGCAGCTGGCGCTGTTCATCATCGTGTTCGGCGTTATTCCTGCGGTCTATGTCCTGACGCAGAAAGTGAACTACGGTTCGTGGAAGAGATTCGGAGCGTCTGTCGGCTCGTCGATTCTCATTGTGGCGATACTCATCGTGGTTAATGCCAACCAGGTGCTCTGGATAGGCAAGTACGACACTGAGCTTGGCGGAAGGCTTATGCCGTGGTCGTATATCGTGAACACAATCCGATATGCCAACGCGAAGAGACAGAAGCAGGCCGAGGAGATAAAACTGCCGGACGCGAAGATAGCCGACGAGGAGAAAACCGCCGTCGTGCTCGTCATAGGAGAGTCGGCGCGCAAAGCCAACTTCTCGCTCTACGGCTACGGACGAAACACCAATCCGAAGCTCTCGCAGCAAGAGGGGCTGCTCGTTTATCCAGCCGTGTCGGGCGACACCTACACCACAGCCGGCACAAAGTGCATCCTCGAGTACAAGGCGACGGGCGACCTTTACGAGATACTGCCTAACTACTTGTTCCGCGCCGGAGTCGATGTCTCATGGAGAACGTCGAACTGGGGCGAGCCGCCTGTCCACATCAACGAATACCTGACCGAGGACAGCCTCGTGGCGCGTTATCCCGGCACGAAGAAGAAATACGACGACTTGCTGTTCACAGGCCTGCGCCAACGCATAGAGTCGAGCGACAAGAACAAGGTGCTGATAGTGCTGCACACATCCACCAACCACGGCCCATGCTACAGCTCGAAGTACCCGAAGGAGTACGAGGTCTTCAAGCCGGTGTGCGTGAACGTGGAGAACGCCAAGGACTCGGTGCGCGAGCTCGTCAACGCCTACGACAACTCGGTGCTGTATGTTGACCACCTCGTCAGCGGACTGATAGACACGCTGCGCACTGTGGAGGGATGGAACTGCGCCATGCTCTATGTCTCGGACCACGGCGAGTCGCTTGGCGAGAACGACCTGTATATGCACGGCGTGCCGATGAAGATAGCGCCAGCGGTGCAGTACGAGATTCCGTTCTTTGTGTGGACGTCTCCTGGGCTCCGCACTCCTAAGAAGATCGACCAGGTCATCGACCAGCATTATGTATTCCACACGGTGCTTAACCTGCTTTCGGTCGAGAGTCCGGTTTACGACTCGGAGCACGACCTTTTCAACAAGAAATAGTTGACTGTGCTATAACAAAAAAGCCTTCTCGATATTCGAGAGGGCTTTTTTCATGTCTGTGCGGTTTATCGCTTGTCGCATTTCCTGAAGAAATAGGCGTCCTTGCCGAAGAGCGACTTGTTGAACCAGTCCTTCTCGAACCAGCCTTTGGCGCGGAACAGGCAGACGAAGAAGAGCGGCACGGCCACTCCTATGATGCTGCCGGCGAAGCAGTCCTGCAGGAAGTGCTGCGAGAGGTATATCCTTGAGTAGCTGCCTATGATCGGGCAGATGATGAGCGTCGCCATGACTACGTAGCGCAGGCTCAGCTTTTGCCATGAGCATTTGTGCTTGGCGTAGTAAAGCGACAAAAGCAGCGCTCCGATGGTGAAGAACGTGAAGAATGTGCTTGTGTGACCCGACGGGAATGACAGGCTGCGGTTCATCCTCACGCCTTCGACCAATGGCAGCTGGTCGAGCATGCCGAGCTGTTCGAAGTAGCTCACTGGGCGCGGAATCTGGCAGATGCGCTTGATGATGAACACGATGATGGCACTTGCGCCTTCCGAGATGGCGAAGATGTACGCCGCGCCGGCTTTCCAGAACAGCAGCGCGAGTCCGGCTATGATGTAGAGCGGGAATTCGGCCATCTTGGTGTAGTAGCGGAAGCACGTGTCGAGCCCCTCGCTGTGGAACGAGTTGAGCAGCAGGTGCAGTTCCGCCTTGGTGTGGGTCGCCATCGCCACTATCATTATGACAAACAGAATGACGTAGGTCGTGAAGAATATTCTGAAAAAGGTTTTCATGTATGGTTGTGTTTTTTGTGTTTACTTGTCGTCCTTGCCGAAAACTCTGTTCAGCGAGAGGTCATGCACGTCGTACGGACTGTCCTCGCCGCCGAGGTATTTATGGAACCAGTTGAGGTGGGCGGCGTAGTAGAGCGGCATTGACTTCACGTCGTTAGGCCAGTGTCCGTCGTTGGTGAAGACTATCAGGCGCGAGTCGATGTCGAGGCTTTGCAGAGCCGAGAAGTACTCGAGCGATTGTGTGTATGGCACACGGAAGTCTTTCTCGCCAGTGATTATGAGCGTCGGCGTGCTGAAGTCGGCTATGTACTCCGATGGCGAGAACTTGACGTACTGTTCCGAGTCCCAAGGCCGTCCTTCGAGGTCGAAGTTCGGGAACCACAGCTCCTCCGTCGCTCCCCACATCGACTTCAGGTTGTAAACGCCCATCATCGACGCCAAGCACTTGAACCTTTTGGTCTTGGCTTGGAACCAGTTCATCATATAGCCGCCGAACGACCAGCCCATGGCTCCCATTCTGTCCTTATCGACGAACGGCAGCTTCTCGAGCGTGTCGCACACTGCCATCAGGTCTTCGAACGGCTTGCCGCCCCAGTCGCCAGAGATGGCTCTCGTGAAGTCCTGGCCGTAGCCCGTCGAGCCGTGAGGGTTGCAGAACGCCACGATGTAGCCCTTGCCGGGATAGACCTGCCAGTCGCCGCGGAACGAGTTGGTCCATTGCTGCTGCGGGCCGCCGTGCACGTTCAGCACAAGCGGATATTTCTTCTTCGGGTCAAATCCGTGCGGCTTTACGATGAACACCTCGATGTCCGCTCCTTCAGCGCCTTTCACCCACATTATCTCCGCGCTTCGTATATCGACCTCCTTCTCTAACTTGTCGTTGAAGTGTGTTATTTGCGTCGCTTCCTTCTCGTTGGCGTTCAGGGCGTACAGCGCCGACGGCTTGCCCACGGTCGTTGCGGTGAACACGATGTCGCCGTTCTTGTCCACGTCGAACGCGCCCACGGTCACCTCGTCGGTCAGCTGTGTCAGCTTGCCGTCCAGAGTCACGTTGTAGAGTCGTCTGTGTCCTGGGGCTTCTGCGCTGAAGTATATCGACTTCGAGTCCGCCGCCCATTTGAATCCGTCCGCCCAGTTGTCTAATTCCTCGGTCAGGACTTTCTTCTGTCCGTTTTCGCGGTTGTAAATCACGAGGTTTATCATGTCGGACTCGTAGCCCGGCGTCCTCTGCTGCTTGTAGGCTATGTATTTGCCGT
>JAGCQO010000263.1 GCA_017965125.1 Paludibacteraceae bacterium | reverse complement strand
GCAGATAAAGGAGGAGAAACGATAGAGTTTTGCCTCGTGTGAAGCCTGGAGTTTTACACATAACAAAATGCCGGACAACATGGAAACCCATGATTGTCCGGCATTTTTTCGTATTTATATCCCCATCTGACTTTTATTCCTTAGGAACCATAATCACCTCGGTACGGTTTTTCTCTATCAGCATGGCTTGTGCGACCTGCTTGATGTCGTCGGCGGTGAGGCTGTCCACTATTTTCGCGTAGTTGTTGTAGTAGTCCAGCCCATCCTGCGCGTTTGTGCAGAGGATGTTCAGCCACCATCCGTTGTCCTTTACGTTCTGTTTGAAGTTCGTCGCGAGGTTGAGTTTCGTCTTGCTCAGGTCCTCGGCGAGCGGTCCTTCCTTGGCTATTTTCTCGATTTCCTCCCATGCCTTGCTTACGAGTTTGCTCTCGAGCTTAGGGTCGGTGTCAAACGACACGCGGATGTAGCCCTGCTCCTGTGGCTTGTCGCCTATTCCGTACGACACGTGCGCGCCGTAAGTGCCGCCTTCCTCCTCCCTCAGGCTTTCGGTGTATCGCAGCGAGAGGATGTCGCGTAGCGCCTGCAGTTTCACGGAGTTCTCCTCGTTGTAAATCACGTTCGCCCACATCTGCATATAGACAGAGGTCTGTTTTGTGTGCATCTGCGCGCCGAAGCGGTTGGTCACGTTTCCTTTTGGGTATCGCACGTTGTTGTCAACCCAGTTCTCTTTCGCGTCTTTCGTCTTCAGCGAGCCTAAGTATTTACACAGCAGCGGAGTGATGGAGTCGATGTCGAAGCTGCCCACGAACACGAAGTCGAAGTCGGCTGCGTTGTCGAATCTCTGGTCGAAGAACTTCAGAGCGTCCTTTTGCGATATTTGGTTGACGGTCTTGCTGTTCACAATCAGTGTTCTTGGCGAGTGGCAGCTGAGCGTCAGGCTTACGGAGTCGCCGTAGATTTTGCCGGGGTCGGCTTCGCTGTTTGCGACTGACGTCCTCAGCTCGTTCATGAACGCCGCGAAAGCCTTGTCGTCCTTCCTTGGCTTGCCGAACTCCATGTGCACAAGCTGCAGCATCGTCTCGAGGTCTTTCTTCGTCGTGCCGCCTTTCAGTCCTTCGCCGAATGTACCTATCGACGGCGACACGGTGCAGTTCTTGCCGGCGAGTATGTGGTTGAGCTGTGTCTTCGAGAACTGGCCGATGCCGTTGTTTGTGGCGACGGTCGTTGCGTATGCGCACGACATCAGTTTGCGTGTGTCCTTGACGGTCGATGTGCCGCCGAGGCTTGTGGCTCTCATTAATATCTCGTCGTTTTTGAAGTCGGTCGGCTTCAGTATCACCCTCACGTTGTTGCTGAGAGTGAGCACGGTGGTGCCGAATCGGCTGTTGTATTCCTGCTTGACGACGTGGCCTGGCTTCAGCTTGCTGTCGTTGAGCAGCGGCTTGTTCACGTTCTTTTCCTCGTACGGCTTCACGTACTCCTGTGCCGAAGCCGTCAGTGCCGACTTTATCTCGGCCTCGGTCGGTATCGCGTCCTTGGCGTTGTCTGGTCCGGAGATGTCAACAATCAGGTTGTCGTCGGTCACTAAGTTCTGCGCGTATCGGTTGATGATTTGCAGGTTTATCTTCTTTGTCATGACCTTTTTGCAGAAGTCATATTCCCACTCGATGCCGGGTGTTGGTTCGTTTTCGAGGAAGTGGTTTATGTATTCGGTCATGTAGTTTGAGCTGTTCTGCTTGTCGCGCTCGTTGTACGCCTTTTCCATGCGTGAGGTGAAGTTGGCGAACGTTCTGTCGAGCTCGCTTTGTATGAATCCGAAGCGGTTCATTCTCTGCAGTTCGGTCAGCATCTTCTTGAATGCGGCTTTCTCCTGGCCTTTCTTAGGCACTACGCCTACGAGGAATCCGTCCTTCGACCTCGCTATGCTGCCGTACATCACGTACGAATCGACAAACGGCGAGGCTGGCTCTCTGGCTATTTTCTTCAGCCGCTCGTTCATCATCGTGCAGATGAAGTTGTAAACCAGCGTCTCGATGTATCCTTCCTGCGACAGTTTGCGCGACATCGTCATCGGCTCTTTCTTGAACTCCAGTCCGAGGGTCACGACGTCGGCCTCAGGGTCGGTCACGACGGAGATTATCGGCTCCTTGTTGTCGGGTATGGTGTAAATGACTCTTTTGGCAGGGTTTACGGGCTTGTCGATGTCGGCGAAGATGGACTTGAGCGAGTTCTCGGTGCTGTCCACGTTCACGTCGCCCACCACGACGATGGCCTGCAGGTCTGGTCTGTACCATTTGTGGTAGTAGGCGCGGAGGGTGTCGTAAGGGAAGTTGTTGATTATGGCGGTGTCGCCTATCACGTCGCGCTTGGCGTATTGCGAGCCTTTGTATTTTATCTTGTTGCCGTTGGCCCATAGCCTTCTGCCAGCCGACGAGCCTGTTCGCCACTCCTCTCTTATGACGCCTCGCTCCTTGTCTATCTCGTCGCTCTCGAGCGATATGAAGCTCGACCAGTCGTGCAGTATCAGCAGTCCGCTATCGACGACCGAAGGCCTTGGCACCGGGATGTTCCGCAGCATATAGACCGTCTGGTCCAGCGACGTGTAGGCGTTGAGGTTGGTGCCGAACTTCGCGCCTATGTTCTGCATGTAGTTGATTATGCCTTTGCCCGGGAAGTTCTTCGTGCCGTTGAACGCCATGTGCTCCAGGAAGTGGGCGAGTCCGTTCTGACTGTCCTGCTCCAGTATCGCGCCCACGTTCTGCACGATGTACAGGTGCGCTCTGCCTTCAGGCTTTTCGTTGTGTCTTATGTAGTATGTGAGTCCGTTGTCGAGCTTGCCGTATCTCACTTTGCTGTCCATCGGTATGCTCTCGTACTGGGCTGTCGTTTCCGACAAAAGTGTTGGGAAGAATAGCGCCAAGGCAATGGCGGTCGCCTTCGTTTTGAGTCTCATATTACTGTCTCTTAAATAGTTATTAACGTCTGCGAAAAGCGCAGGCTATATAACAAAGGTATAAAATATTTAAAGATAAAATGGGGTGGGCTATTGCTATAACGGAAAAAATAATTTAAATTTGTGAATAAGATTCAATAACACTTTAATACCAGAAATTATGGACACTAATATCATCGTAGCCATTTGCGCTATAGGACTGCCAGCGATGGCATTGATTGCGTTCCTGATCTTCTACAGTTCACGTCAGGGAATCAAAGCAAGGGTTATTAAGATAGGCAATCCAATTCTTTTGGTTGGTTATCAAATTGAGACTACGGAAGGGAATTTCAAAGAAGATGACGAGAAATTATGGGATCAGTACAAAAACAGAAGAGCCACTGTCGAGAACCGCAAGGAGGCTTTCAGTAGCTTGTCAATAAAGAAAAAACTCGACGGCGACAAGTGGAGATACAGCATCGGAACTATCGTCAACGACTACAGCGTTACGCCTGCAGACCTTGTCAAGTTCGAAGTGCCAAACGGACTCTACGCTTACGTTCGTTTCAAGGCCAATGACCTTGCCACTTGGAGAAAGAAAAAAGAGAAAATCGAGCGTTTCATGGAAGAGAAATGGATTCCTGAATCAGACTACGAGCTCGACTACTCAACAGATGCTTTCGAGATGGAGTATCACGACAAGCGCGACGCAGAGAACACAAGAATCATCATTCTTTATTTCGCAGTTAAGCCAAAGAATCATCAGGCTTAAGGTTTAATTGCCATAAGAAAACACATGAGCGAGGTCCGAAAGGGTCTCGCTCCTTTTTTGCACATAACTTTGGCGATATGTACTGAATCTCGCTCGTACACTCACTTTTGTAAAATTGCACAGACTTGCGAAAATTGCACATTTTCGTCAAAAAAGTGCGATTTTCTTTGTTTCTTTGATTTATATGCGCTTTATTTGCACACTCATATAAATATTGTGCAATGGAAGAATTTATACCTCAAGAAAAAACATTTAACGAAGTATTAGAAAGCAGTATTAAAAGGAATTGGAACAGAGACGCTCTGACCGATTACCAAAGCGCCACACTTCAGTACAACGACGTGGCGAGAAGAATAGCAAAGCTTCACATTTTATTTGAGAACACAGGCATCAAGAAGGGCGACAAAATCGCCGTTTGCGGCCGCAACTCTTCCAACTGGGGAGTCTCTTTCCTCGCAGTTGTCACTTACGGCGCAGTTGTAGTGCCTATCCTCCACGAGTTCAAGCCAGACCAGATACATAACATCGTGAACCACTCAGAGGCTAAGTTGCTCTTTGCGGGCGACTGGATATGGCCACACCTCGACGAGAAGGAGATGCCGAATCTTGAGGGCGTCGTTTCGATTGTCGATTTCACAATGCTTGTGTCACGCAGCGAGGGCTTCACATACGCATGCGAGCACCTCAACGAGCTGTTCGGCAAGAAGTACCCAACCAAGTTCCGCGAGGACTGCGTGTCTTACTACAAGGCCGCTCCAGACGAGTTGGCTGTGATCAACTACACAAGCGGAACATCGGGCTTCTCAAAGGGCGTGATGATACCTTCCAAGGCTCTTTGGTCAAACGTCGTGTTTGCGTGCGAGGTGTTCGGCCACGCAGTTAAGCCGGGTTCTCCTATCGTGTCGATGCTGCCTATGGCGCACATGTACGGACTCGCGTTCGAGTTCCTGTATGAGATATGCATCGGCGCTCACATATACTTCCTGACACGTGTCCCAAGCCCACAGGTTCTGCTTGGCGCGTTCAGCGACATCAAGCCTCGTCTGATTATCGCGGTGCCATTGATTATAGAGAAGATCGTGAAGAAGGCTGTGCTGCCTAAGCTCCAGACTCCTTCGATGAGAATATTGCTCAACCTGCCTATCGTCAGCCAGCGCATCCGCAACATGGTGAAGGAAAAGATGAGAGCTGTGTTCGGCGGCGAGTACTACGAGGTGGTCATCGGCGGTGCTGCGTTCAACCCAGAAATCGACCACTTCCTGAAGGAAATCGGCTTCGACTACACTGTGGGCTACGGCGCTACCGAGTGCGCACCGATCATCTGCTACGAGGACTGGAAGAAGTATGCTGAAGGCTCGTGCGGAAAGGTGGCTCCAAGAATGGAGATAAAGATAGACAGCAAGGACCCACAGAACGTTGTCGGCGAGATATTGACAAGAGGTATGAACGTGATGATCGGTTACTACAAGAACCCTGAGGCTACGGCCGAGGCTCTTGACGCCGACGGATGGTACCACACTGGCGACCTCGGCATCATGGACGCTGAGGGCAATGTCTTCATCAAGGGAAGATGCAAGAACATGCTGCTCGGCTCGAACGGTCAGAACATCTACCCAGAGGAGATAGAGTCGCGACTCAACAACATGAACCTCGTGAACGAGAGCGTGGTGATACAAAAGAACGAGAAACTCTACGCGCTCATCTACCCAGACTTCGAGGCTGCGAAGTCGCTCGGACTGAACGACGAGGACATCAACGAGGTGATGGGCGACAACATCAAGCAGCTGAACACAGTCGTGGCAGCGTATGAGAAGGTCGCTGGTTTCAAAATCTGCCAAGAGGAATTTGAGAAGACAGCAAAGAAGAGCATCAAGAGATACCTCTACATGAATGCTGAAATATAAAAAATGATATAAGGAAAGCGGAGCTTTTGTGAGTTCTGCTTTCTTTGTATTCGGTATGCGTTATTGTTCAAAAAAAGATTTGGTAATGATTCATCCATCAGAAGAAAAGACTTTTAATGCTGTGCTTGAGAACAGCATTAAGACTAATTGGGACAGAGATGCTCTGACCGATTATCAGGGAGCCACTCTTCAATACAAGGATGTGGCAAGAAAGATAGCTAAACTGCATATCCTGTTTGAGACCACGGGAATCAAGCAAGGCGACAAGATCGCTATATGCGGCAGAAACTCGTCAAACTGGGGCGTTGCCTTCCTTGCGACGGTCACCTACGGAGCGGTCGCTGTGCCTATTCTTCATGAGTTCAAGCCGGACCAGATACACAACACGGTGAATCATTCTGACGCGAAACTCCTTTTCGCTGGCGACTGGATTTGGCCCAACCTCGACGAGAAGGAGATGCCAAACCTCGAAGGCGTCATAGCAATAGCGGATTACACGATACTTGTCTCTCGCAGCGAGTCATTCACATACGCATGCGAGCACCTCAACGAACTGTTCGGCAAGAAGTATCCGTCGAAGTTCCGTTCCGAGAACGTGTCATACCTTCAGGCCGACCCGGACCAGCTGGCGGTAATCAACTACACGAGCGGCACAACTGGGTTCTCAAAGGGCGTGATGATACCTTACAGAGCGCTTTGGTCAAACGTGATTTTCGCGTTCCAGGTCTTGGGTCATTCCGTGAAGGAGGGTTCGCCAGTCGTGTCGATGCTGCCTATGGCGCACATGTACGGCATGGCGTTCGAGTTCCTGTTTGAGATATGTGCCGGAGCGCACGTCTATTTCCTGACGCGTGTGCCAAGCCCTCAGATACTGCTTGGAGCGTTCAGCGAGATAAAGCCTCACGTTATCATCGCAGTGCCGTTGATTATAGAGAAAATCGTGAAGAAGGCTGTGCTGCCTAAGCTGCAGACGGCCTCGATGAAAATATTGCTCAACCTGCCTATCGTCAGCCAGCGCATCCGCAACATGGTGAAGGAGAGGATGAGAGAAGTGTTCGGCGGCGCATACTACGAGGTGATAATCGGCGGTGCGGCGTTTAACCCGGAGATTGACAATTTCCTCAGCGAGATAGGCTTCGACTACACAGTGGGCTACGGCGCTACCGAGTGCGCTCCTATCGTGTGCTACGAGGATTGGAAGAACTTCAAGAGCGGTTCGTGCGGCAAGGCGGCTCCAAGAATGGAGGTGAGGATAGACAGCAAGGACCCGCAGAACGAGGTCGGCGAGATATTGGCAAGAGGCACAAACGTGATGCTCGGCTACTACAAGAACCCGGAGGCGACCGCAAGCACCATTGACGCCGACGGATGGTATCACACTGGCGACCTCGGCATAATGGACGCTGAAGGCAATGTCTTCATCAAGGGAAGATGCAAGAACATGCTGCTCGGCTCCAACGGCCAGAACATCTACCCGGAAGAGATAGAGTCCCGACTCGACAACATGAACCTCGTGAGCGAGAGCATTGTCATACAAAAAGGCGACAAGCTTTACGCCCTGATTCATCCGGACTACGAGGCTGTGAAGGCGCTCGGACTGAACGAAGATGACATAAAGGAAGTGATGGGCGACAACATCAAGCAGCTGAACACAGTCGTGGCGGCGTATGAGAAGGTCGCAGGCTTCAAGATTTGGGAGGACGAGTTCGAGAAGACCGCCAAGAAGAGCATCAAGAGATATTTATACACAGACGCAGAGATTTAAATCCGCAATACGACGAGGGCAGGACCGTGAGTTCTGCCTTCTTGTTTTTACATGACAAACCACTTACGCCATGGCTAAAGAGATAGAAAGAAAATTTTTGGTGACATCCGATGCCTACAAGAATTGCCCGCGCAAATACTACAAGCAGGGCTACCTGTCAACCGACCCGGACAAGACCGTCCGTGTGAGAGTGGCTGGCGACCGAGGCTTCATCACGATTAAGGGGCGAAACAGCGGCGTTACGCGTGCGGAGTACGAATACGAGATAAGTGTCGGCGACGCCAACGAAATGCTCGACAACCTCGTAAAAACGGGCTTGATTGAGAAGTGGCGTTATGTGTGCGAGCACGACGGCAAAACCTGGGAGGTGGACGAGTTCCTTGGCGACAACGCGGGGCTTGTCGTGGCGGAGATAGAACTCGGCAGCGAGGGCGAGGCTTTCGCCAAGCCGGAGTGGGTGGGCGATGAGGTCAGCGGCGACGCGCGCTACTACAACTCGTCGCTAAGCCAGCACCCTTACAAGGACTGGTGATTATTTCCAAAGATTGTGGAAGTGGTGGACAGGTCCGTGTCCATGCCCGATTTTGTAATTCGCACCTTCGCGAATGGCGGAGCTGATGTACTCCTTCGCCTTTCCGACAGCCTCGTCAAGGCTTTCCCCATGTGCTAAAAACGAAGCGATGGCCGATGACAATGTGCATCCCGTGCCGTGTGTGTTCACGGTATCGACCTTCGGCGAGCTCAGCCTTACGACCTTGCCGCTTTCGGCGTTGTACAGTATGTCGGTGAGTGTGTCGGCCTCGATGTGCCCGGCCTTCAGCAGGACCGACGTCTTGACCTTGTCGGAGAGTCTGCGTGCGGCGTCCTCCATGTCGTCGGCGCCGATGGCCTCGCCGAGCAGCGTCTCCGCTTCGGGGATGTTCGGAGTTATGATTCTGCCGAGCGGCATCAGCGTGTTCATCAGTGCCTGGGCGATGAGTCCGTTGCTGAGCGCGTCGCCTGATGTCGCGACCATCACAGGGTCAACGACGATGTTTCTGACGCTGTAGGCAGAGAGTGTCTCGGCTATGACCTCGACCAACTCCTGCGAGTAAACCATGCCGATTTTGATGGCGTCGGGCTCGATGTCGTCCATGACGGATTTGATCTGCCCTTTAACAAAAGCCGGCGGAACGGGCATTACACCCGTCACGCCGCATGTGTTTTCGTCAACCACGGCCGTAATCGCGCTTGCGGCGTAGCACCCGAGGGCGGACATTGTCTTGATGTCGGCTTGGATGCCCGCTCCGCCAGAAGGGTCGGACCCGGCTATGGTGAGAGTTTTCTTATATTCCATATTTCTTGGCACGCAGTTCAGCGATGTCCGGACGGGTGATGTACTCGTCGTACTCCATGCGCTTGTCGATGATGCCGTTTGGTGTCAGCTCGAT
>JAGCQO010000262.1 GCA_017965125.1 Paludibacteraceae bacterium | reverse complement strand
CTTTGGCTGTGATACCTAACGGAACCGGTAACGACTGGGCTCGTCACTGGGGCATAGACATAGAGAATTACGAGAACGCCGTGTCGCTTCTGGTCAACGGCGACGTTTGCTCGATAGACATAGGCAAGTGCACATACATGATAGAGGGCCGTCCGGGAGAGCGTTATTTCCTGAACACCGCCGGCATGGGCTTCGAGGTGCGCGTGCTCCAGAAGACCGACAAGGTGAAGAGGATGCTCAAGGGACACAGCAGAATATACGGACTTTCGGTTCTGTACAATGCGCTGTTCACGCGTTCGCACAACATGACGCTGGCTTACAACGGCCACACGGTGACGAAGAAAATCTTCTCGTTCAACGTGGGCAACGGCCGCTACTCGGGCGGAGGTTTCGCCCAGAACCCGATGGCGTCGGCCACCGACGGCAGCCTTGACGTCATGATAATGTCCGAACTGTCGTTCAAGAAGGCGTTCCTGGGCATAAGGTATTTGTTCACATCGCGTCTGCTGAAGCATCCGAGCGTGAAGAACATAAGGACGGAGAAGCTCGTCGTGTCGGCTGCCGAGAAGCCGTATGTCGAGGTTGACGGCGTGGTCATTCCGTCGTCGTGTCCGGTGACATTCAGCGTGGCTTCTCGTGTGTTAAACTTCGTAGTACCACAAAATTCAGTGAAAAATAAAACACAAGCACATTATGATAAACATTGATAAACTCAAATATACAGACAGCGGTAATTTTTTCCTTTTGGCTGGTCCATGCGCTGTTGAGTCCGAGGAGATAGCTTTTCAGACAGCCGAGGAGCTTGTCCGCATCTCGGAGAAGTACAAGATTCCTTTGATTTTCAAGGGCTCGTTCAAGAAAGCTAACCGCTCGCGCATCGATTCGTTCACCGGCATCGGCGACCTGAAGGCGCTGAAGATACTGAAGGCCGTGAGCGACAAGTTCGACATCCCTGTCGTGACCGACATACACAAGGCCTCTGACGCTCAGATGGCTGCCGAGTTCGTCGATGTGCTTCAGATTCCGGCTTTCCTGTGCCGTCAGACCGATTTGCTGGTGGCTGCGGCAGAGACCGGCAAGGTCGTGAACATAAAGAAAGGCCAGTTCCTTTCCGGCGAGGCGATGAAGTTCGCAGCCCAGAAGGTTGTGGACGCAGGCAACAACAAGGTGATGCTGACAGAGAGAGGCAACTCTTTCGGTTATCAGGATTTGATAGTTGACTACACGAACATACCTGCGATGCAGGAGACAGGCTTCCCAGTGATATTGGACATCACGCACTCGCTGCAGCGTCCTAACCAGACTTCGGGCGTCACTGGCGGAAATCCTCAGATGATAGAGACAATAGCGAAAGCCGGCATCGCAGTCGGCGTCGATGGCATTTTCATGGAGACGCATCCGGAACCGTCGAAGGCGCTTTCGGACGGAGCGAACATGCTGAGGCTCGACCTGGCTGAGCGCTTGTTGTCAAGACTCGTTGCCATAAGAGCGACAGTCAATAGCTTTAAGTAATCAATAAACGATTCATATATGGGTAAAACATTTAAGTTAATGGTCATGTCTGCGTTATTGTCGCTGCCGATGATGACGCAAGCGCAACACATAGTCGAGTCGCGTTCCATCTCGTGCCACGGCTTGTCTGACGGCGAGCTTACTTTCGTGCCGGCTGAGGGCGTAAACGTATCTGATTACACCTTCAACTGGAGAGACGAGGCCGACAATGTCATAGGTACAGCATACACCTTGAAGGCGTTGAAAGCCGGCACCTACAAGCTTGTTTACTCAATAGGCGGAAGCCAGAACACAACGTTGTTCACTCTCACCGAGCCGGGCGACCTGATGGTCAATCCTGTGGCGACAAGCAACAGCAGCTGGGGCGCAAATCCGGAGGACTGCTCAGGCTCTATTTCCGTGAACCCTACTGGTGGTACGGAGCCTTACTCGTATGTGATATACGACGAGACTGCCCGAACTACGGCTACGACAAGCACCATCAGCAACATACCGTCAGGATGGTATGCGATAACCGTTGTTGACTCGAAAGGCTGTGAGGTTTCTACACGCGTGAAGGTCGATGACACACAGTTGTCGGAGACTGTGGTGGGAAACCAGGTCGGCGACACGACTTACACATGTTACAAAGAGACCATCGGTCAGAACGTAAACCCTTCGACGACAGACAAGTATCCTGTGAACGTGAAGTGGGACTACGACGCTGTGAAGACGGCTTATTACTACGTCATGACGCAGAGTCAGATGGACGCAGTGCCGGGATATGACCAGGAACAGGTTTTGGTGGTTGACTCAACTGTGAATCGTCTCGGCGAGATGGTTTATGACACGACAGCACTGTTCAAGGTCGTTGTGTCAAACAACATCGACGCGCCAGTCATCTTGCTTTACAGCTCTGCGCTGGTGTCAAAGACTGCTGACAAACCTTTCATACTGACAAAGGAACTCACCGACAACAAGACTTTCGCTTCGGTTATCGACATCGAGGGCAATCCGTATCTGCGTATGTTGACGCAGCCTTCGACATCGCTTTCACAGAGCGAACTGCTCCCAGGCTTCCACATCTGCTATTACTGGACGGCCGACGGATGGGGCGCAAGAAAAGGCTGGGACATCGTTGCTCCGCCTAACCCAGTGACATTGAATTACACAAAAGTGTCTAACACTTGCCATGGCGACGCGAAAGGACAGATTCGTGTTAATGCGCAAGGCAGTTGGCACGACGTATATAAGAACACACGTTTCACATTGCAAATATCTGGACCGAACACCAACAAGTCGGCCAGCAACACTCTGGAGCAGAGCTGGTCGGGTCTGGCCGCTGGTGTTTACACAGTGACAGCGACCGACATCAAGGGCTGTGCACGTTCTCAGACGATGGAAATCACTCAGCCGGACTATCCGATAAGCGTCTTGTTCAGCACCAATAACCAGACGATGAACCTGTCCAACTTCAACCAGAACGACTGTCCGTGTGTGATTACCGGTGTCAAGGACTCGACATTCGCTGGCGGTAGCGTGAGCACAGCGATCTTCGAGGCTGCGGCTGGTGCGCTGAAGTATCAGTGGTCGGTGGTTACTCCGACAGCCAAGACGCCTGCTATGATTTATATTGACAATTACCAAGTGTCTTACAGCCAGAGCGATAATGGCTCAGGTACAGTCACTTCTGTGAAGATAAACGGCCAGACGTTCGACAATCCGGACTTGGCTACAGGACAGGCGCTTGGCAACGACGCCATAGTACAAGCCTACAACTCTTTGCAGAGTCAGGCGGCTGGCTCGTCGCTCAAGGGCCTTATGCCGGGACTTTACTCTGTGAGAGTGACCGACTCAAAGGGCTGCTCGGTGCGTGACACCGTTGTCATAACTCGCGACAGCCACGACAAGAACGCTGAAGACACTTCGGGCGAATGCTTGTACAACCTCGTCACCCCTAACGGCGACGGCTTCAACGATGTGTTCGACCTGACCGACATAAGCTGCGGCTTCAAGATGAAGTGCAACATCTTCGACGTTCACGGAAGAAAAGTCGGCACAGTGAACAAGGACAATGCGGAAGATTATTCAAACACATACTCATGGGATCCGTTGAACGACTCGTTCAGCCCAGCGACTGGACAGACGTCAACTTATACGGCGTTCATACATTTATATAATGACGCAGGAACTGTGGCGGATTACGCGCAGTCATTCAGTGTTGTTTTTTATAAGTAACCAACTATCGGCTTATGAAAAGAAGATTCTTAACATTATTGATATTGTCGTTTTCTGTATGCGGCTTGATGCAGGCGCAGCACAGAATGTGGGGTAACCCGATTGGCCCTTACGCTTATAACCCTGCTGGAGCCAATGTGAACGACATGGGCGAGATCATCGCCTCGTACTACATGACGTATGTCGATGCGAAGCAAGCACCGCAAGGCGCGTTGCTGCTCGGTTCCACATCCCTTCCGTTTGACAACATGGGCGCTGGATTCAGGTTCGATTATGAGACCGGCGGTGTTATGAAAAACATAATGGCCGAGGCTACTTATGTTTACAAAGTGAACATCGGACGCCAGAACAAACTGGCTTTCGGTCTTTCGGGAACATACAACCAGACGTTCCTCGACAGAAGCAAGGTCGTGGCTAAGGACGCTAACGATCCGTTCCTCGTGAGCGGCACAGAGAGCGATTTCTGGTTCGACTTCAACTTCGGTGTCAGCTTCTATAAGCCAAACCATTATTATGTCGGATTGGCGGCCTACAACATCGCTGGCGGTCAGAGCACAGCGGACTGGAAGATAGCCGGATTTGAGGAACGTACATCCCGACTCTTCACTGCAAGCGGTATGTACACATTCGACTTTGTAAACGGCGACTTGAAGCTGGAACTCACAGCCAACGGCATGTTCTACCTCCCACAGGACAAGTTCACGTTGGTTTATGACGCGAACGCACGTGCCATCTACAAGAAAATATGCTGGCTGGGAACCGGTTACACAGAGAATATGGTGAAGGTGCTGGCTGGATTGTATGTGCAGAACTTCTCGATCGGATATGCTGGCGGCATCGGCGTTGCTAACGGCATCACGACATACAGTTATTCATTCCCAAGACACGAGGTTTTCCTTCGTCTGGAGCTGAATACATCTAAATCATCAAAGAACAAAAGATAAGATAGAGCATGTCTTCTAAAAGGTCAATATTACTTTTGTTTGTTGCACTTCTTTTGCCATTGTCAATGATGGCGAAGAAGCAGCTTTCTACGTTCGAGAGGGTCAAGATGGAAATCGAGGGCAAGGACGGAAGCACCTCGAAGAAATCCTCGCAGAACAAAGTGTCGCAGAAAGAGAAGGAGAAGGCGAGAAAGCAGAAGCAGAAAGAGAGGAAAAATGCGCAGAAGGATAAACGCAAGCAGCAGAAACAGAAGATAAAGGAAAAGAAGGAGCAGTCGAAGAACAAGAAAGCGACTGTGAAGCAGGAGCCTATCAGAAGACTTGACCCAAACACGCCCAAGGACACAACCTTGATGAACGTGTATATGCTGAATAGCCCGATGAACGACTATCAGCCTTTCAACATCGGCAAGTTCATGGTTTACACTTCGGACAGATACCGCAAACCAGAGACAAAGACCGAGGAGTTCACAGAGAAGGCTTATTTCGCAAAAAGAAAGGGCGAAAAGCGTTGGCAGACACCGGAGCAGAACGGATATAAGTGGAACAGCGACAATAATACATCGCTTGTCGGCGTTGATGACGAGAACTTCTACTTCTACCGTTGTTATTGGCCAGACAACGGCGAGATTTTTTACTCAAGCCGCATAATGGACAAGCAAAGAGGACGCACCGACAAGAAGAACCCTTGGAAGGTGAAAAGGCTTCATAAGTTCAATGCCATAAACTCGGAGTACGACGAGACTTCGGTCGCGTCTATCAACAAAGACTCCATCCTGTTCGTGTCCAACCGCAGCGGCAATTACGACATCTACATGTTGCTGAGAGGCTCGGTGATAAAGCCGATGGACGTGCTCAACTCGCCATACGACGACAACGACCTCTACTACGAGAAGCAGGACCGTGCCATTTACTTCGCTTCGGACAGACCAGGCGGCTTCGGCGGATATGACATCTACAGAAGCGTATTGGGAGCCGACGGCGAGTTCTCAAAGCCGGCACTCATAACAGACACCGTCATAAACACGCCTTTCGACGAGCGCGACTTCCACAAGGATTGCGACTCGGTGATGTTCTTCTCGTCAAACAGAGAGGGCGGTGTCGGCAATCTGGACATTTACCAGCTGACCATTTCCACACTTACTCCTGAGGTCATAGACACCACCAAGACAGAAGAGGAGCAGGAGGAGGACGAGATAGACCGAAGAAGGTCCGAACTGATGCAGAAACTCAAGGAATTCGGTCTTCTGCCTTTCCATGGCGAGGTGCAGATCGGCGCGTACCAGTACATAAAAAGTGTGAAGGACTTCTACAAGCGTTTCCCATGTATCAAGTCACAGGACATCAAGATGCAGGAAATACTTGTCGATGGCAAATTCCATGTCCACAAGTTCATTATAAACAAGGTTTACACCATTGTGGATGAGGCTCTCGACAAGCAGTACGAGATAGAGAAAATGCACTGTCTGCCGGAAAAAGAGTTCAGCGATATGCCATTCATCGGAGTGCTGGACAAGGAAGGAAACCGCTTTGCGATATTCTGGAAAAAGGATGAGTTTGTTCAGAAGAACATCTATTACATCTTCAAGAACGGCAAGATTGTCTGGAAGTCAAGAAAGTTCTAAAACTTACTTCCTTTAGAAACCTTACAAACGGTTGCCACCATTATCTTAATGTCGGTCCACAACGACCTTCTGCGTATGTAGATCAGGTCGATGCGGAGTCTTTTGACCATCTTGTCGATGTTGTCGCAGTAACCATTATACAGTGTGGCGTAGGAAGTGACGCCAGGTCTTACTTGAAACAAGCATGGGTATCTGTCGTCCTTCTCCATTATCTGGTCGATGTAGAACTTTCTTTCAGGTCTCGGACCTACGAACGACATATCGCCTTTTATTACGTTTACAAGCTGTGGTATCTCATCCAAATGGTGCTCTCTGAGGAATTTTCCAATTTTGGTCATCCGCTTGTCCACACCGCTTTTATAGAGCCTTGGGCCTTGCGATTCCGCGTCGAGCCTCATGCTTCTGAACTTGTAAATAAGGAACGGTCTGCCGAATCGTCCGATTCTTTCCTGCTTGAAGATAACAGGACCGTGATCTTCGCGCTTGATGGCGATGTATATTACGATGCTTATAGGTAAAAGTACAACAAGAAGTATGCATGCAGACAATATGTCAAACATGGTTTTTACTATTCTGCCGACGCGTGTCATTCCGTCTTTTACGTATATCTCTGATTTCATCATTTCTTCTTTCTTAAAAAAAACTTATAAATAGCGCTTCTGAGTTTGTTAGGAATCATTCTTGTGGTCGTTCTCAGTGTAATGTTGGTCATCATTTCCACAAAGTTTATGTAGCCTAACGAGTTCAGCCGCCTCTGAAATTTTATCTCTGTTAATGCGTATTTCCAGCCGCCTCTTCTTTTAAACATTTCGTCGTTTGCTCTGAAAAGAAGCAACGATTCCTGAATATTTTTTAGTTTACAATTATTAAGTATTAATCGCGCCCAAAGATAATAATCTTCAAATAAATAAAACGATTTATAACCGCCAACTTTTTCAATTTCTTTCTTTTTAAACATTACTGAAGGGTGGTTGAACGGATTTCGCCTCTTTCCGTACTTTACGATCTCGTCGTTTGTCTCGGGCACTTTCCTTGTCGATGTGACGTTGTCCTTGTTGTCATGAAACTCGTCAATCCAGCTGCTGACAGCGCACAAGTCCGGGTCGTTCTCAAATTCCTTTATCTGCTTTTCGAATCTCTCTGGCTTGCTTATATCGTCGGTGTCCATTCTCGCCACAATGTCGTAGGTGCAGTGTCTCAGGCCTTCGTTCAGTGCCTTGCCCAGTCCTTGGTTCGTCTCGAGTTTAATGACTTTTATGATGTCGTATTTCTTCTCGTATTCTTCGACGACGTTGTCAAGCTCCGGTGTGAGTTTTCCGTCTTCCACAAGCACAATCTCGCTTGGCAGCACCGTTTGCGTCAGGATGCTGTCGAGGCTCTGCCTTAGGAACGAAGGCTGTTCTTTGTAATAAAGAGAAAGAAGTACTGAAAATTCCATCTTTTTATTTGTTGTATATGACTTTTAAGTTGTGATCGACTCTGTCGCTTTCAGGCGGTAGTGTCATGTAGTCGTTGAACAGTATTTTTAGGTATTGGTCGTAGTCTTTTACGGCGTCGTATTGGTTTCCATCAAAGTCCACTTTGATGTATTCCTCGAAAATCTGTCTTGGGAAGTGGTGTTGGTAGTTTGTTGATACAACCAAATCGCACTTTGAATATTTGTGTTTTTTTGACAATTTGACGAATGCCTTGAGAAAAAACTTGTAACCGACTATGCGGCATATTTTCCACAGAAACCAATTACCTCCGCGGCCTTTGGGAAATGTGCTATGCACCGATGCAGCACGGCATTTGTGCAACAAGTAGCAAATTTTATTGTGGAGCGATTTCTCGCCCTTGGAACCGTCGAAAGGG
>JAGCQO010000261.1 GCA_017965125.1 Paludibacteraceae bacterium | reverse complement strand
CCACATCATGCAGCGTCTGAACCTGAAGACAAACATTGACATGATAAAGTTCGGAATCAAGAATAATCTTATTGATATATAAGGCATTGCTAATAAGAAACAAAAAACGCCTGAGAGTTTTTCTCAAGCGTTTTTTGTTTGTGCCGAAGGCGTTGTACTCGATGGTCTGCGTAGCGCTCGTACATTATTAAAATTATGGATACTCAAAAGTCACAATGTCTGTAGTTGGATTCATGCCATAAAAGTTTTCCTTTGTGTATTTGTATATTTTCAAGACATTACTCCCTCCTGGCAAAGCATCATACTTCTGTCCTTCTTTTGCTTCTATTGGCGTTGCAGATATAACGACATAAAAAGAATCTATTTTCTCTGTGTTGAAATAGTCAACCCATGAGTTATCTTCTCTTCCATTGTCGCATATAAATCCACCATGTAAAGTGTCAGATGGTGATATTGGATCTCCGCCAATTCTACGGCAAAATATTTTGTCTTGTTTATAAGTGAAAAATGAATATTCTATAATGTCATGAGAGGAATTGACTATTTGAAAATGGACATAACTTCCTTCATCTGGATCAAAAAACTCTTCACAGGAAACCAGAAAGAATGTCATGACTATTGCGAACGAGATAAGGGGAATGTTTTTCATGTTTTGTGTATGCTTTGTTTTTTGTCTTGTCGCGTTTTCATGTGTCACAAAGCCACACAAAGTTAAGTTAATTATTGAATAAATAGAAGCATTTTTATACATTAAGTTTTTGTATTATAATTTATTCTTATGCTCATAGTGTCGTATAAAATGGCGGCATAATAAAGTTTCATTTTGTCGGCAAATTGAATATTAAAAGATATTTTGTTTTTCTCACCCCTCTTTCTACCTTTGCTTATATCAAGCTTTGTGATATGGAAAAATTCGGCAACGGGGACCTTTCGCCTAAATATGACACGTGTTTCTTTGAGCGTTACGCCAAGGAGACGCTGGTCGATTTGGTCAGCGCGCATTACGCAGGCCTCGTCAACCGTGACCGTCCGGACCTGCAGGACACTTCGCTTGGCATTGGCATCGAGGTGACGCGCGCCATGCGTGAGGGCAAGGTCCAGGCCGACGAGATGCTTAATGACATCGCCGGGCAGCAGGTTGTCGATGTGTCGTCGTCGGTCGAGGCGAACGGCTACGGCTTTGTGCTCAACGGCCAGCTGATAGGTCGTGCCGAACGCGAGTACTGGGAGCGCGCCTTGCCTTTGCAGCACATAATCGAAAGCAAGGTGGCGAAGGTGGCCAACGGCTTTTACGGCTATTTCTCGGAATTCGGGCTTTATGTTTTCTCAAAGGAGATACTTTCCACTCAGGATGTGCTCGGCACGATGGACTGGATGATTTCGCTGCAGAAGCCCAACAAACTGGCTTACAATTACCTCTACCTCTCGCAGAGCACCGACCTCTGGGTCTGCAACTTAGACATGCGCGAGACGCACCGTTTCAACATGCCGGTCGCCAAGCGTCAGGAATATTACAACATAGCGCTCTCGTCCAACGAGACTCACTCCGAGTTGCAGCGCCAGATCGAACGTCATGAAAAATGATTAAGCAATGGACAAACAAGAAGTAAGAAGAAACATACGTGAATTGAAGAAAGAGTACGGCGCTGAGCGTCTGGAGGCTCTTTCTGTTGAGGCTTGCCACAACCTTGAGTTGAATCCGGTTTACGACTCTGCGGCAGTCGTGCTTCTTTATTCATCGCTGCCGGACGAGGTGGACACCTCGGCGCTCATTCAGCGCGCCATAGCGTCGGGCAAGACGGTTGTTCTGCCGGTGGTCATGGGCGACGAGCTTGAGCTGCGAGTCTATTCGGGCGAGGATTCTTTGGAGGCCGGCTCTTTCGGCATCTTGGAGCCTACGGGCGAGTCTTACATCGGCGACATTGATGTGGCTGTGGTGCCGGGCGTGGCTTTCTCTCAGGACGGCGTCAGGCTCGGACGTGGCAAAGGCTTCTACGACCGCCTGTTGACCCAGCTCCCTTGCTATAAAATCGGGCTGTGCTTCTCTTTCCAAAAGATGGACCTTTCCGCACTCGCCGAGCCCCACGATGTGCTGATGGACGAGATTGTCTCCGATTAGTCCGCTTATCTTTCTAATCGTGTGGAGTCGAGCTTGAGCAGCACGAACAGCATGAGCGTGAATCCCCACAGCGACGAGCCTCCGTAGCTGAAGAACGGCAGCGGAATACCGATCACCGGCATTACTCCTATGACCATTCCGATGTTGATGGTGAAGTGGAACAGCAGAATCGCCGCGACACAGTAGGCGTAAACCTGGTTGAACACCTCGGTCTGCCTTTCTGCGATTATGACAATCCTTATCATCAGGAAAAGATACAGGGCCATGATGATGGTCGAGCCTACGAATCCGAACTCCTCTCCCAATGTGCAGAAGATGAAGTCGGTGCTTTGCTCGGGCACGTATTTCAGCTTTGTCTGAGTTCCTTTCAGGTAACCCTTGCCGATGAACTGCCCTGAACCTATGGCGATTTTCGATTGGTTCACGTTGTATCCTGCGCCTTGCGAGTCCTCCTCTGTACCGAGCAGCACGTGGATTCTCGACTTCTGGTGTGGCTGCAGGGCGTTGTCGAACAGATAGTCGGCCGAGAAGCAATATCCCACTGCCACGATAGGGAACAGCGCGATCAGTGCGTAGAGCCTTCTTCTTTCTCTTATCGACTTCCAAAAGAGGGCTAAAACCATGTAAACGATGATGCCGAACACGAACCAGATGTAGTCAACTGTTATGAAGAAGTTCGTCGCCACGGCTATGAGCATGATTCCGAGTGTGGCCTTTGTGTTATTCCAGACCATCTCCTTGTCCTTGCGGAAAACGAAGATGAAAATGTTAGTCGTTATTATTATGAGAATCGCCGAAATGAGCATTCCCAGGTTGCAAAGGTTCTCGCCTTGCAGGTAGATCGACTCGTACTTTATGACGAAGATGAACAACGCCGCGGCCAGCAGTCCCAGTATGATGAGCACTCCAGGCATTCCCTTTCTGTAAAGGACGAGGAACAGGGCTGCGAACACAAGTGCCGAACCGGTCTCGTTCTGCGCTATGATTATCGCCATCGGCAGCATTATCAGCATGATGACTTTCGCATAGTTGCGCAGGCCTTGCAGCTTGAAGTCGTAGGCGCTCATCATCTTCGCGAGCGCGAGGCTGGTGGCGAACTTCGCGAGCTCGGCCGGCTGCAGTCTCACAGGCCCGAACTCAAGCCACGAGTGCGAGCCGTTTATGTCTCTCGAAAGGAATATCGTGGCTATCAGCAGCAGTACCATCGCGCCGTAAAAGACGTAGGCGAAGGTGCTGTATATTCTGTAGTTTATCAGCAGTATCGAGATGCCTATGATGCCGGCGCAGATGATCCACACAAGCTGTTTGCCGGCTTGCTGCGAGAAGTCGAACATGCTTGAATTGTCGAACTCGTAGCTGGATGCGTACACGCAGAACCATCCCGCAACGACAAGTATGATATAGACAATGATTGTCGGCCAGTCTATGATGTTCGTTATGCTTACGTGTCGTTGTGTCATAGGGTTATCTTGGGGTTTTCGTTGAAGGTATAAGGTTGGCGTTCACCATTCTGTCCTCTAACGCCTTGCGTCCTGGTGAGATTTTGCCATTGAGGTATTTCTCCATCATGAGCGACGCGATAGGGCCTGCCCATGTGGCTCCGAATCCGGCGTTCTCCACCACGACGGCTATCGCTATCCTCGGGTTCTCCCTTGGCGCGAATGCCATGAATATGGAGTGGTCTTTGCCGTGAGGGTTCTGTGCCGTTCCGGTCTTTGCGCAGACGGTTATGCTGTCCATTTGCGCCACTCTTGCCGTACCGCCCTTGACCGCCATCTCCATTCCGTCGATTGACGCGGCGAAGTATTTCTTGTCCACGTTGGTCACGTGCTTCTCCAAAAGGCTGTCGGCTATCTGCTCGCCCTCTATCTTCCTGACGATGTGCGGAGTTATCCAGTAGCCTTGGTTGGCGATGGCTGAGGCGTAGTTGGCCAGCTGTATCGGTGTGGCGATAATCTCACCCTGTCCGATGGCTATAGAGATGATTGTCAAGCCCTTCCAGCCTCTTTCTCCGTATCTTTTGTTGTAGAATTCTGCGTTAGGGATGAATCCGCGGTTCTCATTAGGGAAGTCCACGCCGGTCTTATATCCGAAGCCGAACGACACGACGTCTTTCTTCCAAGTCTCGAAGGCGTCTTGCACGTTCTTGTACTTCTTGTTGTCCATCATGGCCTTCAGTCCCCAGCAGTAGTAGCCGTTGCATGAGGTCTGGAGCGAATGGCGCATATCGAGAGGCGACGGGTGTCCGTGGCATCCGACTGTCAGTCCGCCGAAGACGAATCCGTGGTGGCAAGGGTATCTTGTCTCAGGGGTTATGATGCCTTCCTGCTGGAATATGAGCGAGTTTACGACCTTGAACGTCGAGCCCGGAGGGTATCTCGCCATGAGCGGACGGTCGAGGAGCGGCTTCAGCGGGTCGTTGTTCAGCCTCTTGAAGTTCTCGCCTCTTTGTCTGCCGACGAGGTCGGACGGGTTGAAGTTAGGCGACGACACAAGGGCCAGTATCTCGCCGGTCTGCGGCTCTATCGCCACCACCGAGCCTATCTTGTTCCTCATCAGCTTTTCGCCGTAAGCCTGCAGTTCTATGTCGATGGACAGTTCAATGTTCTTGCCTGGCACAGAGGCCTTGTCGAGCTTGCCGTCCTGATACTTTCCTTTCAGTCGTCCGCGCGCGTCTCTCAGCAGTATCTCGTATCCCTTTTCTCCTCGCAGGGTCTTCTCGTAGTATTTCTCGACGCCGTTTTTGCCTGCGTAGTCGCCCCTTGAGTAGTATGGGTCGTTGTCCATGTCTCGTTGCGACACCTCGCCCACAGAGCCGAGCGCATGGGCTGCGCAAGGATATGTGTACTCTCTCAGAGTTCTGTCCTGAATGTAGAATCCAGGCAGTTTGTAGAGTTTCTCTTGCAGTATGGCGAACTCCTCGATCGAGAGTTGCGAAATCAGAACTTGCGGAGTGTACTTCGAGTATCCTCTTTCGTTCTTCATGCGCTTTATCAGTTTCTCCAGCTTGTCCTTTGTGATGTTCGTCGCGTGGCAGAAATCCAATGTGTCAAACTCCTGCACCTCGTTCATGATTACCATCACGTCGTAAGCCGGTTTGTTGTAAACGAGCAGTTTCCCGTTTCTGTCGTATATGAGTCCTCTCGCAGGGAACTTTGTTTTTTTCAGAAAGGCGTTGCTGTCGGCATGCTGTTTATACTCAGGGTTGAGAATCTGGAGGTTTATCAGCTGCAGGACATATATGATGAATATGATAATCATTGAGCCGATTATCACATCTTTTCTGTCTTTAAGGTTGTCGTTTTCTACTGACACGCTTCTTTACTTGTTTTCTTTGGTCGCCTTGAACTTGTAGTGTTCAATGGCGTAGATAAGTACCATAGTGAATATCATACTTGAGACCATTCTCAGCACTAATGTTCCGAAAGCCTCGAACGAGAATGCTTCCATGAAGAACAGCAATATATGATGAAGTATGACAATTATAAGCGTATAATTGAAGAACTTGTTGGCTCCCATCGATTTGATGGAAGGGATGAATGTGTTGTGCATGTTGTCGCTGTTTGTTATGAAAAGCGGCAGTGTCTTTATTGAGACGAGTCCTGCGGCTGTCGTCGCGAAAGCGTGAAGGCCGGGTGTGTTGCAGAACACGTCGATGAATCCGCCGATCAGGAAGCTGACGAGCAGAGTCAGGTACGGAGAAATCTCCTTCGGCAGTATTATCACCAGCCAGATGTAAAGGAGCGGAGTTCCGTATCCGTAGATGTTCACGTTGTTGAGTATCAGTATCTGTGCCACCAATACCAACAGAGAGGTTAATATGTATTTTATCAGGTCGTTCATGAATTCTCGGTCTTTGCTTTATTTCTTAGTGGAGTCTCTTCTCGCGTACGCCTCAAGGTCGGCTTGCTCTTTCTTGTGCTTGTAGTCGAGCACTTGGACGTAAGCCAGATTGTTGAAGTTCACGGACAGTTCAACGTCTATGTCGTAGTAGTTGTCGTCTTCTCCGGTCTTGAAGTCATACACGGTGCCGACCATTATGCCTTCTGGGAAGAAGTCTGAGTATCCGGAAGTCACGATGCTGTCGCCTTTCTTTATTTTCACGTGTCTTGGCACTTGCTTCATCTTGGCGAATCTTGGGTCGCCTCCGTGCCATACGAGCGAGCCGATGTCCTTGATTGTAGCGACGGTGTCCTTGTTCGCCCTGCTCTTCACCTTGCACGAGATCTGCGACTTAGGGTTAAGCACAGGCATCACGACAGAGAAGTGCTTTGAGCTGGCTGTGACGATGCCGACGATCCCGCATGGCGAGATGACGCTCATCTCAGGCTTCACGCCGTTTTCTGTTCCTCGGTTGAGGGTTATGAAGTTCTGCAGCTGCGAGGTGCTGTTGTTTATGACCTTCGCCTGCAGGCATGTGTATTCGAGTTTTGGGTCGAGAGGGGAGTGCGCTATCGTGTCTCCGCTCTGCTTCATGCTTTGCAGCTTGTTCTCAAGCACGAAAACCTTGTTTCTGAGTTCAACGTTTTCTCTTGAAAGGTCTTGGTTGACCTCTTTAAGGTTCAGGTAGTAAGTGACAGCCTCTTCGATGTTGTAGATTTTGCCGGTTATCTCGTTGCAGTTGCGGTAAAAGACTGAACGCTGGAAGTAATTGCCGTTCACGATGAGGACTGTGGCGTAAATCTCCAGCGCAAGGAAAAAGAAATAGATACCGTACTTTACGAAAAACTTTATGAGGTTGTTCACTTTTCTTAGGTAGTTAGTTGACTTTGAATATAACAAGATAGAGACGCGAAAAGAAAATCACGCCTCTACCTGTTTAATATTGCTTTATTATCTCATAAGGAAGTTGAACTTGTCAACATTCTTAAGAGCGATACCAGTTCCTCTCGCTACGGCTCTCAATGGATCCTCTGCTATGTGGAATGGTATGTTGATCTTGTCGGAAAGTCTCTTGTCCAGACCGCGGAGCAATGCTCCACCTCCTGCCAGATAAATACCTTTCTTCACGATGTCGGCATACAACTCTGGCGGAGTCGCCTCAAGTGCGCTGAGAACGGCAGCCTCGATCTTCGAGATAGACTTCTCGAGACAGTGTGCTATCTCCTGGTAAGAAACAGGCACGTCAAGAGGAAGCGCTGTCATTCTGTTAGGTCCGTGCACCAAGTAGTCCTCTGGTGGGTTGTCGAGCTCGGTCAATGCGGCTCCGACGTTTATCTTGATGAGCTCGGCAGTACGCTCTCCGATACGGATGTTGTGCTGGCGTCCCATGTAGTCGATAATGTCCTCTGTGAGGTCGTCTCCTGCTATACGGATAGACTTGTTGGAAACGATGCCGCCCAATGAAATGACTGCGATTTCGGTTGTACCGCCACCGATGTCAACGATCATGTTTCCTTCTGGAGCCTCGACGTCGATTCCGATACCGATGGCTGCTGCCATTGGCTCGTAGATCATGTAAACGTCACGACCGCCAGCGTGCTCTGAAGAGTCACGTACGGCACGGATTTCCACTTCGGTAGATCCTGACGGGATACATACCACCATCTTAAGAGAGGGAGCAAAGAAACGAGGCTTGTTGTTTATCATAGCTATCATTCCTCTAATCATCTGCTCTGCAGCGTAGAAGTCTGCTATGACACCATCTCTCAATGGACGGACGGTACGGATGTTCTCGTGTGTACGTCCGTGCATCTGCCTAGCCTGCTCACCGATCGCGATAAGCTTGTCGGTACGGCGGTCCAGCGCTACGACTGAAGGCTCGTCAACTACAATCTTATCATTGCACATGATTATGGTATTCGCTGTACCAAGGTCAATGGCAATTTCCTGTGTGAATGAGAATAGACCCATATGGTTTATTTAAAGGTTATCAAATATAAATTAATGTTTGAAATGTCTTCTGCCTGTGAATACCATTGCTATGCCGAATTCATCGCACGAGTTGATAACCTCCTCGTCGCGGATGCTGCCACCCGGCTGAACAATGTACTTGATTCCGAACTCGTTGCATGCCTCAACGCTGTCCTTGAATGGGAAGAACGCGTCAGAAATCAGCACTGACTCTTCGATCTTGCAACCCTGCTTGAGGTTGAAGCGTGGGATAGTCAGTCTCTGCAAACTGTCGATACGGTTTGGCTGTCCCATTCCTGCGCCAGTCAACCAGTATGAACCGTCTTCTGCCAACGAAACGAGCGACATAGAGTTGCTCTTCAGGTATTTGCATGCTTGTGTTCCGAACTTCGCCAGGTCAAGCTGCTTCTCGCTGAAGGTCTTGCTTGTCACTGGTTTGTATTCTGTGTCCATGCCTTCGTCCTCGTCTTGCACCAAGAGGCCGCCGTTCACCGAACGATACAGCTTCTCGCCTGTGATTGCAGGCTTGATTGGTGTGACCAGAACGCGAAGATTCTTCTTCTTGGCAAGGATTTCCTTTGCCTCGTCTGTGTATGAAGGGGCGATGATAATCTCGATGAATTTGCCTGTGAACCAGTTGGCGATTTCTGCGTCAACCTCGCTTGTGAAGCAAACGATGCCTCCGTATGCGCTCACAGGGTCGCCAGCCCACGCCAGCTCCAAGGCACGCATTGGAGAGCTTGCCACTGCCAGTCCGCATGGGTTCAAGTGCTTAACCACTGAAACCGCAACCTTGTTAGGCACGTTCTCAACTGAGTTGTATGCGTCGCTCGCAGCCTTCCAAGCGGCGTCTGCGTCGAGCATGTTGTTGTATGAAATCTCCTTTCCCTGCAGGCAAGGCGAATTTGCCAAAGTGTGCTCCAACTCGGTGTTAGCGAACTTGTAGAACACTGCCTTCTGATGAGGGTTCTCGCCGTAGCGGAGGTGAACTGGAGAGTTCAGGCTGATGCGGAGAGCAGACTCCTCGCCGTTGTCGAACCAGTTGAAGATGTGAGAGTCATAGTTTGATGACACTGCGAAAGCCTCCTTGGCGAAGAACTTTCTTTCCTCAAGTGTAGTCTGTGCGCCGTTCTTCTCGAGGATGTCGAGGAGTGGCTTGTACTGAGCCTGTGAAGCCACGATAACCACGTCCTTGTAGTTCTTCGCAGCGGCTCTGATGAGCGAGATTCCGCCTATGTCGATTTTCTCGATGATGTCTTGTTCTGCAGCGCCTGAAGCGACAGTCTGCTCGAATGGATAGAGGTCCACGATGACGAGGTCGATTTCAGGGATTTCGTACTGCTTCATTTGCTCCTGGTCGCCTTGCTCGTCTCTTCTGCCGAGGATTCCTCCGAACACCTTAGGGTGCAGAGTCTTCACTCTTCCGCCCAAGATAGAAGGATATGTTGTAAGTGATTCTACAGCTTGGCAAGGGATGCCAAGAGACTCGATGAAACTCTGAGTGCCACCAGTTGAGATGAGTGTCACACCGTCCTCATGCAGCTTTTTCACGATGCTGTCAAGTCCGTTGTCCTTGTGAAATACGGAAACCAGGGCGGATTTAATTTTTTTGCTATCAGCCATTTATGCTTTAAAAAATATTTTTAGGTCACAAAGTTATCAAAAATATGCGTATTGGAATATACATAATACACATAAAATATAGATTTTTGAAAAAATAAGTCAGCCATATCAAAAACAATGTACGAAAATAGTATATTCGCACCATTTTGTATGCATTAACGACATTAATAAAAAAGAGATAAATTATGGATTTGGAAAAAGTAAGCTATGCACTCGGCCTGAACATAGGCAACAATCTTTTGGGTGCTGGTATCGAGAAACTTGAGTGGGAGAAATTTTTGAAGGGTGTGAAGGACTCTATGGAAAATAACGACCAGGAAATGACTAACCAGGAGGCTCAGCAGGAACTGAACGCGTTCTTCGCCAAGCTGCAGTCCGACGCCGAGGCGAAAAACTCGCAGCAGGAGAGAACTTTCCTCGACAACAACGCCAAGCGTGACGAGGTCATCGTGCTGCCTTCGGGATTGCAGTACGAGGTCTTGAAGTCGGGCGACGGCGCGAAGCCAAAGGCGACCGACAAGGTGAGATGCCACTACGAGGGAACGCTCATCGACGGAACTGTGTTCGACAGCTCGTACAAAAGAGGCGAGCCAGCTGTGTTTGGCGTCAACCAGGTGATAGCAGGATGGGTCGAGGCTTTGCAGCTGATGGAAGTCGGCTCGAAGTGGAGACTCTACATCCCTTACAAACTCGGATACGGAGAGCACGGAGCGGGCAACTCGATTCCTCCATACTCTACGCTCATTTTCGACGTGGAGCTGCTCGATATTGTTTAACGAACTAATCAAAGAAACATGAGAAAATTAGCTTGTATTATGCTCGTGCTTGCCTTGGCGGCTGGCGTCAGTGCGAAGAAAAAAGGCGTTGACGCGAAGAAGAACGACGTGGTTCTTTTAAGCACATTGGACAGTGTGAACTATGCTGTCGGAATAAGCGTGGGTTATGATGTGAGAAGACAGGTGCTCGACAGACACCTCGGCGACAAGAAGAACGCCAAGCTCGTGGCAGACGGCTTCGCAAAATCGATAAGCGGCGACTCGACAATCTTCACCAAGCGCCAGGCCGACTCGATAGCTTCGACATACTTCGCTGAGCAGGAGAAGAAGGAGGCCGACGCATGGAAGGCTAAGAACACCAACTTCTTGGCGACCAACTCGAAGGCTGCCGGCGTTGTGACTACAGTGTCTGGTCTGCAGTACAAGAAGATAAAGGACGGAAACGGCAAGAAGCCTACAGCCGACAACACCGTGAAGGTACACTACGAGGGCAAGCTCATAAACGGAACTGTGTTCGACAGCTCAAGGAAAAGACGCGAGCCAATCGAGTTCAAGCTCGACAGAGTGATAAGAGGCTGGACCGAAGGCTTGCAGCTCATGGACGAGGGCTCTGTGTATGAACTGTACATCCCAAGCGACCTCGGCTACGGCGAAAGACCGATGGGCAACATACCAGCCAACTCCACACTGATTTTCAACGTGGAGCTGCTTGAAGTGAAATAAAGACTAAAACAACTAATATTTAAAAATGAAAAAGAGCTTATTATTTGTCAGTGCGGCAGTTGCAGTGCTGATGGCATCTTGCTCAAACAAGGGCAATGACGAGTTGAACAATGCGGACGATTCACTTTCTTACGCATACGGAGTGGGTTACGGTAGCCACATCTCGGAGCAGTATCTCGAGGGCGCAAACGAGGGCGCTAAGTACGACGCTTTGATGAAGGGTATCGAAGAGGCTGTGAACAGCGGCGACAGCATCCTGAAATATTACATCCTGGGTCTTCAGATCGGCGACGAGTTGAGACAGGAGTCGGAGAACGGACTGATGAACGACTCTACGCTCAAGCTCGACAAGGACAAGGTTTACTACGCTTTGAAGAAGGCTATCGCAAAGGACTCGCTGAAGATGACAAAGGAGCAGTCTGGACAGGTGATACAAGAAATCATCCGCAAGAAGCTTGAGTCTGCCTCATTGAGCAAGTACGGCGAGTACAAGAAGCAGCAGGAGGCGTTCCTGACTCAGAACGGCAAGCGCGAGGGCGTTGTGACTACAGAGTCTGGCCTGCAGTACGAAATCATCAAGGCCGGCAACGGCGCTAAGCCAACGTTGAACGACGTGGCTGTGGTTCTGTACAAGGGTTCTTTGACCGACGGCACTGAGTTCGACTCGACCGACAAGCACGGAGGCAAGCCAGCCGACATGCCGCTCGCTTCTTTGATTCCAGGATGGAAGGAGGCTTTGCAGCTCATGCCTGCAGGTTCTAAGTGGAAGATCTACATCCCAAGCAACCTCGGCTACGGCTCAAACGACATGGGCGTCATCAAGCCATATTCTACTTTGGTTTTCGAGGTAGAGCTGCTTGAAGTGAAGGCACAGCAGCCACAGCAGTAACAGACGAAAGTCGATAAGACAGCATAGACAGCAAGATTCCCCGACAGCGGGAGTTTTGCTGTTTTTGTTTTATGCACTTTTTGAACGGCGCGGAATACAATTACGGAAAAATTTCTTTAATTTCGCTTCTTCGTAAGAAACACATAAACCAATCATAAAATATGGCTAATATACCAGAATTCAAGTACGCTCCTATGTTCCAGTTGGGCAAGGACGATACTGAGTACCGTTTGCTCTCGAAGGAGGGCGTATCAGTAGGCGAGTTTGAAGGACATGAGATTCTGAAGGTCTCAAAAGAGGCTCTCACGCTGCTTGCACAGCAGGCTGTCCACGATGTGGAGTTCATGCTGCGCCGCGAGCACAACCTTCAGGTTGCCGCAATTCTTAATGACCCAGAGGCATCAGAAAACGACAAATATGTAGCAT
>JAGCQO010000260.1 GCA_017965125.1 Paludibacteraceae bacterium | reverse complement strand
TTTCTCGAAAGCAATGTGAAATATCCAGAGGATGCGAAAAAAGACAGCATCCAAGGCAGAGTGATTTGCCGATTCACGATTGACACATACGGAAGCATAACTGACATACAAGTATTAAGGTCTGTGCACCCGAGTTTAGACGCTGAGGCGGTAAGGGTTATTAGCGCCATGCCGAAGTGGACACCTGCCGAGACTGATGGCAAGAAGACAAGGTGCAAATTCGTATTCCCCGTTGTATTTAAAATGGACACTGACAAGCAAGACAAAAAAGGCAAAGGCAAAAAGAAAAACAAAAAACACATCAAACAATGAAGAAACTCGCACTAATCTTAGCAACGCTCTTGATGACTGTCTCTTACGCCACGGCGCAGGAAGAGGACAATAACGACGCAGAAGATGTCGTTCAAATGCCAGAGAAAAGACCGGAATTCCCCGGAGGAGTTCAAGCTTTATACAAATTTCTCAGCAGCAACCTGAAATACCCTTCCGACGCGAAAAAAGAAGGAGTACAAGGAAGAGTGATATGCCAATTCACTGTCAACAAAGACGGAAGCATAAGCGACATACAAGTGCTCAGGTCTGTGTATCCGAGCCTCGACAGAGAAGCCGTGAGAGTGATAAGCATAATGCCGAGATGGGAACCGGGAGTGCAAAACGGAGAGAAAAAGAGGTGCAAATTCAAACTGCCGATAACATTCAAACTGTCCACACCAAAGAAAGACAACACGCCAACCAAGCGAGACATATACGGCAAACGTAAATAAGAAAGATGAAAAGACTTCTCGTTTACATACAGACAGCGCTCTGCATGCTCGTCGCCACAAGCGAGACGAGAGCCGGCAGAATCTCCGACGAGACACTTGCCGAGGCATACCTCGAGAACGGCATGGAGCTTTATGAGAAAGGAAGATACGCCGACGCGCTGACCCACCTGAACAAGGCCACCGAGCTGAACCCGAAGCTCTTCCTCGCCTACATGTACGCAGGATACTGCTACACCGACGCCGGGAAGTATGACGAAGGCATAAAGTGCTACAACAAGATACTCGACGTGGCGCCGCACGACGCGACCGTCTATTACGAGATAGGCCACGCATACCGACTGAAGGGAGACATAGACAACGCACTGCTTTACACCAAAAAGGCGCTGGAGATAGACAAAGGATTCTACCACGCCATAAGGCTGATGGGCACAATCTACGACCACAAGCAGATGCCCGACGAGGCGATAAAATGGTACAGCAAGGCGGCGAAGATAAACAAGGACGACGCTAACAACTACTTCGACATAGCCCTCGTCTATATCGGCCAGAAGAATTACACCGAAGCCATAAAATACAGCAGCAAAGCCGTGGACGTGAACCCGAACTTCACCAAGGCGTTTCAAAGCATCGCGTGGTGCTACAACGAGATGGGCGACACGGCCAAAGCCAACGAATACATGGAGAAGGCGAAGGCTGCAGGATTAGGCACAGAAAAGGAATAAAACATGAAAAGACTCATACTACTGCTGACGGCACTGCTGACACTGTCGTGCGCCGGCGCGCAGGAGGCCAAGACGACCAAGGAACAGAAGATACTGGAGCAAGCGATAAAGGCGAACACCGTGGGGCAGTTCGACGAGGCCATCGCGCTCTACCGAAAGTACCTGAGGAAGAAGCCCAACGACTCCGAGGTGATATGCTACATGGGCAACTCATACTACAACAAGAAGGACTACGACACGGCGATAGAATGCTACAAGAAGGCCATCGGCAAGAAGAGCGACAACGCCAACGCCTACTACAACCTCGGCAAGTGCTACACGCAGAAGAACGACATAGGCAACGCCATAGACTCGTATGAGAGCGCCGTGAAGTTCAACAAGTCATACTCCAGCGCCTACTACAACCTCGGCAACATCTTCCGCCGAATGTACAACTACAAGAAGGCCATCGAATATTACGAAAAGGCGCTGTACTTCAGCCCTAAGGACATAGACTCGTACGTGAACATGGGAGCATGCTACGGCGAGATGGGCGACGAGGAGAAGATGCTCGAGTGTTACCGCAAGGCCGCCGACGAAGGCAGCAAGGACGCCAAGCAGTGGCTGAAGGACAACGGTTTCTGAAAATCCCGAAGAAAAAAAGAGGCCGTGCCACTCGCGCGACACAGCCACCAACTTATTATGAACAAACTAATTTCCGGTTTTCTTACATGCAAGTGTAGCCGCCGTCAACAGGGAGGTTCACGCCTGTGACATAAGCCGACGCCTTGCTCGCGAGGAAAATGACAGTCGAGTCGAGCTCGCCCTCCTTTCCGTAACGCTCAAGAGGAATCATCGTTCTGGCATTCTGCTGGAAGAACTCAGAGTCGAGAGTCGCCTGTGTGAGCGGAGTGTAGAAATATCCAGGGCAGATTGAGTTCACCGTGATGTTGTACTTACCCCA
>JAGCQO010000259.1 GCA_017965125.1 Paludibacteraceae bacterium | reverse complement strand
GCAGCTTGCAGCACTCTGTTAGGATATGCCCACTGCGATATGGTGTAATACTCTCTGCTGAATGCGTTTGAGTCGGTCTCGGCTGCTATCTCCTCGTTTACGACAGCGACTCCAAGGTCAGACAGTATGTCGGAAATCTTCTGGTGAACCATTGGGTCGGTCTGGTAAGGGTGTCCGGCGAGCACGATGACAGGCTCGTTGTTTCTTATCGCGTTCTTGTATATCTCGAGGTTCTTGTCGAAAATCTCCTGCTTGTAGATTTTCTGTGCCTCGGTGGCTTTCTTGACAGCCTCTTTGGCGGTCTTTTTGTCAACGCCGAGTTTCTTGAGGTACTCTACGCAAGCGTTCTCGGTCAGTTTCTCGTTAGAGAGGTTGAATGCAGGCGCGTCCAGAGGAACGTCGGAGTTGATGTTGTTCAGTACTTCTGAATATGCCGTCACGATAGGGCAGTTGAAGCAGTTGTTTGAGTTCTTGAACTCGTTTCTCTCAAAGAGGATGAATGGGTAGAATATTCTGTCCACGCCCTTCTCGGCGAGGTCGATGACGTGTCCGTGTGCAAGCTTCGCAGGGAAGCAGATGTTGTCGGACATGATAGAGCCTGCGCCTTTCTCGTAAAGCGATGCCGACGACAGGTTGCTCAGCACCACCTCGATGTTGCAGCTTGTGAAGAGCGTCTGCCAGAACGGGAAGTTCTCGGATATGGTCAGCGCTCTTGGTATGCCGATTCTGAGTCTTGGGTGCTTAGGGTTATTCTCTATGTTGAACAGTCTTTCGCGCTTGAAGTCGAAGACGTTCTCGCCTCTTGTCAGACGCTCTGGGTTGTTTGTGAACTTCTTCTCGCACTTGTTGCCGGAGTAGCATCTCTTGCCGTTAGGGAACTTGAACACTGTGATTGAGCACATGTTCGTACATCCGTTGCAAGTGGCGAACTTCGTCTCGTAGTTGCTTGCCGCCTCGAGGCTGTCGAATCCTATGAATGAAGACTCCTTGCCAGCCTTGGCTTTGGAGCGTGCGTATAATGCCGCGCCGTAGGCTCCCATGAGCTCAGGACGGTTTGACGACGAAATCTTCTTCTCGCTGAGCAGCTCGAGCGCTCTGAACACGGCTCTGTTCTTGAACGTACCGCCTTGCACGACGATGTTTCCGCCTATCTCCTTGAGGTTGTCGAGCTTCAGCACCTTGTAGAGGCAGTTCTTCACAACGGAGTAAGCGAGTCCGGCAGAGAGGTCCTCGACAGTGGCTCCGTCCTTGAGCGCCTGGCGAACCTTTGAGTTCATGAACACGGTACATCTTGAACCGAGGTCGCATGGAGCCTTCGACTCGCACGCTAAGTCGGCGAACTTGGCTGCCGAATAGCCCAGCGTCTTGGCGAATGACTCGACGAACGAGCCGCAGCCCGACGAACAAGCCTCGTTTATCTCTATGTCGGTGATGGTGCCGTTCTGGGCGAAAATGGCCTTGATGTCCTGACCGCCGATGTCGAGGATGAACGACACGTCCTTGTCGATGCTCTTCGCCGCAAGGTAGTGTGCGATGG
>JAGCQO010000258.1 GCA_017965125.1 Paludibacteraceae bacterium | reverse complement strand
TATGTTAAACCGGATTCCCTTGGATGCATCGACGAGCATCTCCTGGTGCATTTTTCTCAGTCTTGATTATTTCTGTCATTTCCTGCTGTACGTGATATTTCCTTTCTTGTTTATCGTTTTAACTCTTCGCAATAATTCTTATTTACAACTCGCTCTCTCAATAGCTTTTGATCAGTAAAATTACGAGATATATTCATTGCTATGTCTAAGTAATTGTCTTTTTCAATGCCATTTTCTTTCCGTTTATAGTAAAATGGTTTGATAGAGACGCAATTTTTGTGTTCAAACAATGTGTTTAATAAAGTTCTGTCTGAATTTCCGCATGAGTGTCCCATAATATATATTTGGAATGGTGCTGATTCAATGAATTGTAAAACATTACGATAATTGTCTGATTCCAAATATCTGATAGATTTCACATTCTTCAGAAGTTGATTGTCGTTTTCTTCGGTGATTTTCTTATAATTCTCATCTAGCTCATCCCCATAGCCGAAAATTATGCTTCCTTCATGCTCTAAGTCACCATGTATGTAGTTGCATATTCCACCCCAATCGTCTCTGACATAATTTTTCACTATATCTGTGTAGTTGAAACTTAATAGCATAATGGAGTCGGGTTCTCTGTATTCTCTATATGTGTTTTCTTTAAACATACTTTCTTTTAAGTGTTTAAAAGAGTCTTTGTCGATTTCTTTTCCTTCTCTCATTTTTAATTGTTCGTATTTACTTTCAACAAAGGTTCTATATGTCTCCTTTGCGCTAATAGCGATGTCTTTAGGCTTTATTTCTTCATAAATTTTGCTGAATATTCTTTTGCTGAATCTGTCGTTTTTGGAGATTTTTTCTTCTGCAGTTTTTAAATACTCAGCTAATAATTCAGTGATGAGTGACAGATCTTTGTTTAGTTTTTCTATTTTATTTCTCTTGGCGCTTTCTGTTATGTTTTCTTTAGTATATCTGACAAGAAGTTTGTAATACTCGTTCTCTATATCAACCCAGTTCTTGGTTTCAACCTCGTGGTTTATGTTTTCGAAGAATGTGGAAGTATATGAGAACTCGGTTCTATATTCTGGATTTTTAAGGATATCGTATAGTTTGTCGTTTGAAACGTTTATTAATCTATTGGCGTGAAGATATGATTGCCATGATAGGTCTAAAGTGTTTTTGTCTGTTACTTTTATAGTACAGAGATTGTCGCTTTTTTTGTTCCTGATATATTCTGTTTTTAATTCGGCAACTCGTTTTTCCCAGTACCATAGTATAAAATCCTTGTAGCTGGTTTTGAGTCCATGTGCCAAATCGAATCCGTTGCCTATAAGTACAAGTCTGTTCATATCTCTAAAATTCTTGTCTATTTTCCCGAAAGATATGAAATCTCATCTGTTTTATTTGTCTTTCCCATCTGCCAAAATATCTCTTTCGCTGCCGCTTGTGTTGCAATTCTCTGCAAATATTGCTTTCTTTGAGAAAAATATGAGAATCATTATAATCACACTTTCCGCATTGCTCACGTTTTCTTTGTTCTCTTGCTCAAAGAGTTCAAAGCAGGGTGATGCTGCGGAGAAAACTAACAAAGAAAATATGGTGAAAGAACTTGACGCCGAACAATTTGCGAATCTTGTGGGCGACTATACTGGCACTGAGTTCAGCTTCATCGGCCAGCGCCCATGCATTGTCGATTTCTACGCTACTTGGTGCGGACCCTGCAAGGCCCTGTCGCCTGTCATCGACGAGATCGCTGCGGAGTATGAAGGAAAAATAGATGTTTACCGTGTGGACATCGACAAGAGTGGGGAGGTGAGCGCTGCGTTCGGCATCCAGAGCGTTCCGACGCTGATTTTCTTCCCTGTGTCCGGACAGCCTCGCTCGTCGGTCGGACTGATACCAAAGGAGACCATCAAGGAGGCCATAGCCCTTGTCTTCGGAATAAAATAACACTGCAACTATGTCATTCTTTTTCATTATAGGTATTCTGGTGCTTTTCTTCACGCTCGCCGTGTTAGGCGTGGTGCTGAACTTCTTTTTCACAGTCCTCCGTGGCTTCGTGTCGTTGAAGGACATTCTCCCATGGAACAGAAAGAAGGCAAAGTCGGCGTACACATCTTCTGGCGGCACTTATCATCAGCCTGCTAAGAAAACCAGAACTTTCGATAAATCTCAGGCGGAAGAAATTGATTATGAGGAAATTAATTAAAGAGCCCCTCGTTTTGTAAAAGAAAAGGCTCTTTTTTTCTTCGTTTTATTTGTATGTTTCGATAATTTGTGCCACCTTTGCACACGCAAAACCGAAAGGTACCTTAGCTCAGTGGTAGAGCAATGGACTGAAAATCCATGTGTCCCCGGTTCAATTCCTGGAGGTACCACGAAGCCCATCTATGAAAATTAGATGGGCTTTTTTTGTATCTTGGCTCAAAATTTTTTCCATGAAGATGATACCTGTACTTATACTTTTTCTCGTCGTTGTGCTTTGCGCGCACGCCTATGTCTTTTGGCATGTCTATAACTTTCTGCCTTTCCCGGTTTGGGGCAAGGTGACGGCGCTGGTGCTTATGCTCCTTGCGTTCGTGTTGTTCATTCTGTCGGTTTCGCCCGCTCTCGACCGTCTGCCGATGCGTTTGTCGGTCTGTCTGTATGAGATAGGCACATCGTGGATATTCGTGTTCTTGTATCTGTTTCTGGCTTTTGCCGTTCTTGATATTGGGCGGCTTGTGCACCTTGTGCCGTCGGCCTTTTTCAGCAACAATGTTTATGGCTCGGCCGTGTTGACTCTCGTGATGCTTGTCGTCTTCGTCTTGGGCAATGTGAATTACAACAGCAAGCACCGTGAGTATATGCGACTCACGACGACAACGCCGGCTGTGAATAAAAGATTCGTGATGCTTTCCGACCTTCATTTGGGTTATAACAATCAGCGCAAGGAGTTCGCCAAGTGGGTGGATGTTATAAATGCGGAAAATCCGGATTTTGTGCTTATCGCTGGCGATGTGATCGACCGCTCTGTTGTGCCGCTCGACAAAGAGGGCGTTGCGGAGGAGTTCCATCGCATTAAGGCTCCGGTCATCGCATGTCTTGGCAACCATGAGTACATTTCCGGCGTCGAGGAGTCGTGCCGTTTCTTCGATGAGGCTGGCATCATCCTGCTTCGCGATTCGGCCGTTTCTTATGGCGATGTCACGTTCGTCGGCCGCGATGACAAGAGCAACGCGCATCGTTTGTCCATCCCTCAGATATTGCAGAAAAACGGCGTCAAAACCGACTCTTCCTTTGTGGTGTTACTCGACCACCAGCCGTTCAACTTGGAGCAGGCCGAGGAGGCGCATGTCGATTTCCAGTTCTCTGGCCATACGCACTACGGGCAGGTTTGGCCTATCTCGTGGATTACGGATGCGATATACGAAAAGGCTTTCGGCAAACACCAGAGAGGCAGCACGTCGTATTACGTGTCGTCTGGAATGGGCATCTGGGGCGGTAAGTACAGGATAGGCACAAGGTCGGAATATGTTGTGCTTGACTTGAAAAGTGTAACAGATATGCGGTAGCATTACCCAGATAGAATACAAAAAAGGAAGGCCGCCATTTGGTAACCTTCCTTTTTTCATATCCTTATCCTTGAGTGTTATCTCAACTTTGCGCCCAGCTTGTCTTCGAGCGCTTTCTGGATTTTCTGCATGATTGCGTCTATATGAGCGTCCTTGAGCGTCTTCTCCTCGTCCTTGAGGATGAATGTTGCGGCGTATGATTTCTTGCCTGGCTCGAGGTTCTTGCCTTGGTAAACGTCGAAGAGTGTGACTGACTTCAGGAGCTTGGTTTCGCTCTGCTTTGCCACCTTCTCGATGTCGGCGAACTTCACGTCGTTGTTTACGAGCAGGGCGAGGTCTCTCTTCACTTCTGGGAACTTGGAAATCTCGGTGAACAGGACTTTGTGACCCTTCAGCGCCTTGAGGAGCAGGTTCCAGTTGATGTCGGCGAAGAATACTTCTGTGTCGATGTCGAACGCCTTTGTGAGGTTTGCGCTCACGCTGCCGATGATTGCGATCTGCTTGCCGTTGGCTGCCTTCAGTCCGATGGCCTGGTTGAAGAGCTCGCTCTTCGCGTCAACCCATTCGAACTTGGTGACGCCGGTCTTCTTCATTATGTTCTCGACGTAAGCCTTGAGCTCGAAAATGCTTGTCTTTTCCTCTTTTCTCACCCATGACTGCGGACCCTTGTTGCCGGCTATCCACAGTGCCAAGTGGTAGTCCTCGGAGTATGACGAGAGCACAACGTCGTCGCGATGGCGCTCTGGGTGGTAGTAGTAGCAGTTGCCGAACTCATAGAGCTTGAGGTTCAGGCTCTTGTGGTTGCGGTTTCTTGCTATGCTTTCCAGTCCGCCGAAGAGCAGTGTCTGACGCAGTACGTTCAAGTCCTGGCTGAGCGGATTCATCAGTCTGACGCAGTTCTCTTCCTTGTTCTCGTTCAGGGCAGAGTAGTATGCCGACTTTGTCAGCGAGTTGTTCATTATCTCATAGAAACCGCATGAAGTCAGCTGGTTTGATATGAGGTTCTGCAGCTTGTGCGAGT
>JAGCQO010000257.1 GCA_017965125.1 Paludibacteraceae bacterium | reverse complement strand
GGCAGAGTTTGCCAGCTATAACGATTCACTCGAAGAGGTCTTCGAGAACCGCGAGCAGATCGAGATTTCACGTTACTACGAGAAGCTGCCAAAGCCAACTCTGATCGCAACACAGGAGTACACAGACGGCAAGCTGTACATACGCGACACTGCTTCTAACGCGAAACTGAAGAAATAAACAAAAAAGGCTTCACCAAAGGCAGAGACAAACGCCGGTGAGACAAAACAACAATAAGGACAAGTCGAAAGTTGGGAAGATGAAAACCAAACAGAAGCTTGTCCTTTAATTATATACAAACGATGTCAAGACTTGAAGGAAAGCACATTCTGCTGGGAATAACAGGAAGCATCGCCGCATACAAAAGCGCGCAGATAGCAAGACTCCTCGTCAAGGAAGGCGCTGAGGTGAAAGTGGTGATGACCGAGCTCGCCAAGCAGTTCATAACTCCGCTGACGATGGCGACCCTCTCTAAGAACCCCATACTCATAGACTTCTTCGACCCGACCAACGGCAGCTGGAACTCCCACGTCAGCCTGGGAATGTGGGCGGACGCGTACCTCATAGCGCCAGCCACAGCCAACACTATAGGCAAGATGGCGAACGGAATAGCCGACAACCTGCTTCTGACATCGTACCTCTCGGCTAAATGTCCGGTGGCCATAGCACCAGCCATGGACCTCGACATGTACAAGCACAGAACGACGCAGAGCAACCTGAAGCAACTGAAGGAGGACGGCGTGAAAATAATAGAGCCGGAAGAGGGAGAACTCGCCAGCGGACTCGTGGGCAAAGGCAGAATGGAAGAACCGGAGGTCATCGTCGAGGAACTGGCGAAGATGCTCGAAGGCAAGGCGCAGAACGACCTGAAGGGCAAAAAGGTCATGATAACAGCTGGTCCGACAGTCGAAAAGATAGACCCTGTGAGATACATCAGCAACTTCTCAAGCGGAAAGATGGGTTACGCCATAGCCGAGGAATGCGCAAGAAGAGGCGCCACTGTAGAGCTGATAAGCGGTCCGGTGAGCATAACCACGACGGAGAAGAACATAAGAGTGACGCACGTGGAATCGGCCGACGAAATGTGGAAAGAGGCGAAAGAGAAGTTCGGAAAATGCGACTACGCCATACTCGCGGCAGCCGTAGCCGACTACAAGCCAAAGCACGCCGCACAGGAAAAGATAAAGAAGCAGCAAGACAGCCAGAGCATGACGCTGGAGCTGATAGAGAACCACGACATAGCCGCAGAACTCGGCAAGGAGAAGAAAGGCAACCAGAAACTCATAGGCTTCGCATTAGAAACCGAGAACGAGAACAGCAACGCCGAGAAGAAGCTCCAAAAGAAGAACTTCGACTTCATCGTGCTCAACTCGCTGAAGGACAAGGAAGCTGGATTCCAATACGACACAAACAAGATAACCATAATAAAGCAGAACGGAGAGAGAAAAGAGTTCGGACTGAAGACAAAGAAAGAAGTAGCGACGGACATCGTGAACGAGCTGACACAAGCATAAACCCAAACAAGCACATAAGCATAAACCGAAATGAAAGCAAAAACACAAATAAGAAGGATTGTTGCAACGGCGATGGCCTGCATGACGGTGTGCCTATGCGCTATGGGCCAGGAGCTCAACTGCAAAGTGACGGTGAACAGCGACAAAGTGCCAGGCGCGAACAAGAAAATCTACACCACGCTCGAAAAGGCGATAAGCGACTTCATGAACCAGAACAAATGG
>JAGCQO010000256.1 GCA_017965125.1 Paludibacteraceae bacterium | reverse complement strand
GTACAACCCACAGCTGGCCGACAAGCCACGCATACTCGGCATCTCGAAGTGCGACATGCTGGACGACGAGCTCAAAGAGAAGCTTCAGGAGGAAGTCAAAGAGACCATCCCAAGCGAAGTGGAGACTGTCTTTTTCTCATCGGTGGCAGGAATGGGGCTCGACGAGCTCAAGGACAAAATCTGGGAGAAGGTCAGCGACCCAGCCAACCAGATAACCGAGATAAGCCACGCGCCTATCGAGATAAAGGAAATCGTGGCGCCACAGCCCGAGCACAGCGAGGAGGAGGAAGAGCCAAGAACGCAGTTCATCATACAGAAAGGTACGTTCAAAGGACTGCCCGACGACGAGCTCCACCCCGGCATCTACGACGGCATCTCGTGGGACGATGATGAATACGACGAGGGCGACGAGGAGGATGAAGAAGAGGAGCAATAAGACAAGCACCATAAACGCAAAAGCGGCGGAAAGAAATCTTTCCGCCGCTTTTTTATTGCTGGGCAATGGGAGCGTTACACTTCCTTGAACATCTCCTTTATGCCGCCGATGCTGCCCATGAGGTTTGTCGCCTCGTATGGCAGGTAAACAGTCTTGGTCTTGTCGCCCTCGGCAAGCTCCTGCATCATCTGTATGTACTTCTGAGCCAAGAGGTAGTTTGCTGGGTTGGTCTTATCGCCAAGTGCCTCGGCTATCTTCTGGATGGCTACTGCCTCGGCCTCTGCCTTGCGGATGCGCGCCTGAGCCTCACCTTCAGCTTGGAGGATTTTCTGCTGCTTGTTGGCCTCCGCACGGTTGATGACCGCAGTCTTGTCGGCCTCTGACTTCAGAATCACAGCCTGCTTCTCACCCTCAGAAGTAAGGATTGTAGCACGCTTGTTACGCTCTGCCTGCATCTGCTTCTCCATGGCTTGAAGAACGCTTTCAGGAGGAGTGATGTCCTGGAGCTCAACACGGTTCACCTTGATACCCCACTTGTTTGTGGCGTCGTCGAGCACAGCACGCAGCTTGGTGTTGATGGTGTCGCGCGAAGTCAAAGTCTGGTCGAGCTCAAGCTCACCGATGATGTTACGCAGAGTGGTCTGAGTAAGCTTCTCGATGGCGTTTGGCAAGTTGTTTATCTCATAAACAGCCTTGAATGGGTCAACAATCTGGAAATAAAGCAGCGCATTGATCTGAGTCTGCACATTATCCTTGGTGATCACATTCTGCTTGTCGAAGTCATAAACCTGCTCACGAAGGTCGATGTTGGTAGTCGCAACATAACGTCCGCGGGCCATGGCGATCATGCTCTTAGGCTGGTCGATGAAAGGGATTATGAAGTTGATACCTGGTGAAAGAGTAGCGTGATACTTACCAAGACGCTCGATAATCCTCGTTTCAGACTGAGGAATGATAACTAAGGTCTTCTTTATGACAAGAAGAGCCAATAACAATAATACAACTAATACGTAAATCATAATTATTTATTTGAGGTTAATATTATATTCTTTCCACTGTTATGATAATGCTTTCACGCGACAGTATCTTGACACGCGCGCCTTTCTCCACGGCTGAGCCGTCGGCCGATTGCGCCTTCCAGTCGTCGCCGTCGAGAGCCACACGACCGAATCCGTTCTGATCTATCTCCTCGCTGACCACACCCACTCTGCCGATTATGGCATCGGCATTGCTCAGGCGCTCCTCCTTGCCGTTGCGCATGAACTTCATGGCGAACGGACGAACAAGAGTCAGCGACAGCAGCGAGAACACCGCGAACGACGCCAACTGCCAGTAGAAGCCTCCGCCACACGCCGCGATGATAATGGAAGGCACCGCTCCGATGGCAAAACTAAGAATGTAAAATCCACCAGAAAAAAGTTCGAGAACAAGACAGCAAAGCGACACTACAAGCCAGAATTGCCATAAGTGATCCATCAAAAATTCCATAAGTCAAAAAGGATTAGTTAAAAATATCTCCTTAAAGATAGGATTTTGATTTAATATCCATAGCATCCGCGCGCGAAAAAATCGGCTAAGCGACCAATAAATATGAACAACGAACAAATGTGATGAAAATCAAGAAATAAATTATCTTTGCCAAAACAACATTCTAAAAAACCACAAAACATGAAAGTACAGACAATTATCATCTTAGTCTTGGCCGTGCTGGTTATCGCTTTAGCAGCTAAAATACTCTTGTGCGGCAAGGACTCGAAGACATGTTGCGCAAAGCAGGACGCCATAAGCAACATCATGACACGCACAAGCATACGCGCATACACCGACGAGGCTCTGACAAAGGAGCAAATCGACACTCTGCTGAGAGCCGGCATGGCTGCCCCATCGGCGATGAACAAGCAGCCTTGGGAGTTCGTTGTCATCGACGACAAGGAGACGCTGAAAAGCCTCAAGAACCTCTACAAGGGCGCAAGAATGGCTGACCAGGCAGCAGTGGGCATAGCTGTGTGCGGAAACATGCAGAACGCCATCGAAGGCGAGGGACAGGGATACTGGGTTGACGACGCTTCAGCCGCAACCGAGAACATACTCCTCGCAGCACACGCGATGGGACTCGGAGCCGTATGGACCGGAGTGCACGTCAGCGAGGACAGAGTGAGCGGCGTGAAGGAGCTTTTGTCGCTGCCTGAGTACGTTATTCCTTTGTGCGTGATAATGGTAGGTCACCCTGCCGAGAGCCCAGAGGTCAAGGACAAGTACAACACCGAGAAGATTCACTTCAACAAGTGGTAAACACGACAGACGCAACGTCATAAAAAACGAAGGCAGGGAGCTAATCTCTGCCTTTGTTGTTTCTAAGCCTCGACGCCGGTTTCGGTCTTGTTGGCGGCGGCGTCTTTCTCGTTTATCGACGAAAGCACATAACGCTTGTAATAGGAAATGAGAATCGTGGTGACTGGCAGGGCGATAATCATGCCGGCCACTCCGAGCAACGAGCCCCAGATGGACAACGACAGCAGTATGACCGCCGGATTAAGCCCCATTTTCTTGCCCATGATCTTAGGTATGAGAAACATATCCTCGAACACCTGCACAACGCCTACGACCGCGAATGTCTCCAAAGC
>JAGCQO010000255.1 GCA_017965125.1 Paludibacteraceae bacterium | reverse complement strand
CAGGAATGACCGCGCGCACCGACTGACCGCAACAGCGACCGCCGTAGTTGCTGCTGCCGCTCACACTGCCTGAATTGAAGAAGACGCTCCACGCGTCGTACGGACTATCGGCATCCAGCGACGAGGACCAATAGTAACCGTAAGAACCGGCACTACCGAGGTAGCCAAGGACGCGACAGCCCGCAGCTGGCAGAAAAATATGGGCGTCACTCAAAGAATAAACGCCTTCAGATACCTTCCCTTTGTTAGCTTTGGCTTTAGTTTTATAGACGACGTAGCCTTTCACGCCTGAGCCACCATAACTTTCCGTCCAAACCCAATAACACAAAGCACGAAGCTCGTCCTGCTGAGCTTTGGTAGGCATTCTCCACTTGCCGCCCCAGTTGAAATGAGCTGCGTCATCCTCAAGTTCGAGCACCGTCTTGCCGTCCGCAAAGCTGTTTATGCCGTAACTGCGGTCTGTGTTATATCTTGTGAGCTCGCTGTTTTTATTAGCATATCTATATGCATCCCAATCATAAACCTCTTTTTGCGCCACCTCGCCCCAAGCGTAGTAATTGCCGAATTCCTCAGGCTTAGTTGCGCCAATATTGCAAGTCGCCCACTTAGTGCCGGATGGCAAACCGAGATCCACCCATTCGTGACCTTTTTCTGTGCCTCTATCTGTTGAATATGCCGATAAGCACATAGCCAGACAGCACGATGCCAAAAAACAGATTTTCCTCATATAGATTTGGTCTTATTTAATTCCCCAGCAGAAAAGACTTCTAAAAAATGCCAATAGCCTTAAGCAAGTCGATTATACCTGCAACAACGATAATAACACCGAGAATTTTGAATATCAACGAAAGTGTTTTGATTTTGAAAACACCTGGCAGCAAACTCATAATCAATGCGCCGATAATAATAAGAACAATAGCATGAATCATACTTGATACTTTTTTAAAAAGGTTGATAGAACAAATATACCTTTTTTTCTCAAAACTAACCTACATAATAAAACAAACAAAAATCCCCTATATTTGCCAATAAAACTGTACGATTATGGCAACTGGCGTGATATTAAGCTTACCACATTTTATGAGTGGCAATGGTGAAATTATCATCTTCGGGATAATTGCTTGCGTTATTACAATTGGCGTGTTTTACGCTTGGCTTGAAAACATAAGCAAAAGCATAAATGAAGGTATGTCGTGCCTGCTGATTGCAACAATCTGGATACCAATACTGACATTCTGCCTCATTCCAATAGGTGCAGCATCGAACCAATGGGATATGGTCGAGGTCGGAATCATACTAACATTTTTTTCCGCACCGATAACATTGCTGATTGAGACAATCGCCATAATCGTGAAGAAGCGAAAGCTAAAGAAACTGTTGTCGAAGTGGGAGGATGCGGAGAAGAAGCTCAGGAATATGCCTACAAAAGAGCAGATCTTGATGGATGAGAACAGAAGGCTGAGGAGCCAGATAGACGAGCTCCAGGACCAAGTGGACGAGCTTCAGGAACGAATTGACGACAAAGAACTCTGATACCAAAGAGGACTAAACAAAAACAGCGGACGAAATCAATCATTCTCGTCCGCTGTGTTTTTATTCAGGATCTCTTCCGCTTCCGCGCTCAGAGTGCCGAAACGCCGCATCTTCTCCTCGGGCGACAACGCGTTCAACTCGGCCGCCAGACGCTCGTCGTCTTCCTTGGCCTGCTTCCACAGTTCATCGAACTTCTCGTCGGTCAGCGGACCATCAAATTCTTTTCCGTCAATGATTATCATATTGCCTATGTTTAAGATTTCGATGCGCAAACATAGTCGTTTTTTTCCAAACCATATTCATAGAAAAGACACATAATCACACTTTCACAACATGTCTTAATATCTGAGCGGAAACTGCACAATTATCGTTAATACGCACTGCTATAACACACTTTAGCGCGCGAAAACTTGATTTTCTTCACAAAAAACCCCACCTTTATGTTCAAAATCCATAAAAACGAACTATCATGGAAAAGACTTATAAAACACCTCACATCATATATCTTGAGGAAAACGATAAGTTGCCAATGGATATAAAGGACCTCCCTATTTGCCACCACGACTACGTAAAACACGAAAGCGGAGAGGACGTTTACCACATAACGTTCGAGGACGGCGAGAAAGGCACCATCTACGGAGAAGTTTTTTCATACAACTTGTATTATTTCAAAGACTCAAAGGACTTCAGACACACATATAAGAAAATAAAGAAGGCTGTTTTCGCGTTATATGTTTATCAGAAATACAACATGATAATTCCTGAAGACGAGTTTTAAAACCCAGTAACAACTTATCTTTCACTCTATGGAAAAAGATGTCTTTATAGCCGCAATGATTCTTGTTGCATTGATAATCATCGCAATGCTATCGATATACATCCTTAAGAAGCAACTGCTGAAACTCGAATGGAGATACTACTTCGCATTCAAGGACATAAGCAGCAGAGTGACTAAAAGGACCATCGACGACATCTCGGACCTGAGCCTGAAGGAGTGTTTCATAATACTCTACAGATACCAGGAGAGCGACTTCGCGCAAAGGCAGAAGATACTGCTTGAAAGAGCGGAGCTTGACCCTTCCATAATGAAGAACACGACCTTCGACGACAGTTTAGAGCCTTTGAGATTCGCGCTCAAAAACATCAGAAGGCTGCTCTATGCGTTGTGCGGACTGAACGTTGTGGTAATCATAATGTCGTTCCTCGGCACCAACTTCATATCCAAAAGCCTGACGCAAGACGACAAAGGGCTGATCGTGGGATTCATCGTGCTCATCGCGTGCATCATATTCCTCTACAAGATGATTCTGATGTCCAAGATGCGCAAGCTGCAAAAGAAGTTCCCTATCGCATTCGACGAGCTTGTGGACTACCTGAAAATCAAGAACCACAAAATCAAGTGGATGGAGAAGCTGGTGATAAGGCACAAGAAAGAGTACCGAGTGAGAGAGGACGGACACAAGGCCATACACAAAAAGTACATGAACCTGTGCGAGAACTACGACGCAGGTGTGCGCAGATGGCTGAAGGAGAGAAAGGAGGGCTACGACTCGATAGCGGAAGTGATAAAGGAGTACTACAAAGACAGCCCGAAAGACCTGGCACCGAAAATGCATGACGACGGCGTGCTTGAGACCATACAGACCGCCATCATGGAGTCGGACAAGATAATACTCTACAACGGCGGACAGAAGGTGAACGACATAATGCAGTTCATCACCGCGCTCGAGAAGACCACAATATACTCGACCGACGACGTGAGAAACGCCTGCATGCCACACTGGAAGACGCTGCAACACACGCTGAAGATAAACGGCAGCACCCTCACAACCGCCGAAATCGTCGGCCAATCGTCGGAAGACTCGACGACATTCACCGCAAATGAAGATTTCCTGGAAGATGTCCACTCGTTCCTGTTCTTCATGGATAAGAAAGTCGGCTCGCAACACATCAGAATAATCGTCCCAGAGGAATTCAACTCTAAGAACGTCGTCAATTTCATAAAGAAGAAAGGCTTCGACAATGTGCAAGAGACGTTCAACGACCTTGTGCTGAGAAAGCAGAACGACCCTGAACTCATTTGCATCATCATAAGGGAGAACGCCCACAAGAACGACACGGAGCAGTTCATAGCCGAGACATTCGAGAAATGCCCGCAGAACTATGTGCTTGTGACGATAAACAGACTTGTGCCAGCTGACGACCTCATGCACGAGATAGAGAAAAACACCCGCCAAAGACAAGAGGCCGAGACACAGCTGATGAACCTGCTTGTGAACCTGCCTGCCTACAAGACTATCGAGGGCAAACTGCTGAGATATGACACGCTCTACAGATTCGTGCCGTCGGCCTACGACGCGAACGGCTACAACCCTACGCCCGACGACAGAGACGTGCGCTCGCTCGTGGCACACATCAAAGCCTACGGACTGGGCAGCAAGTCGGTGCAATACGTGGAGGACCTGTCCGACCTGATAGACCGAACCTTCGGTGAGTACAAGCACCAGCTGACGCTCTTCAGCATCCCGTCGTCAAGAAAATTGGCCAACAACACGAAGTTCGCGCAACTGTCCGCCGTGCTCGCAGCAAAATGCGGAATGGACAACAGCTTCTCGCACGTGAACTACATCAAGGACTACATACCATCGAAACCGAACGAAGACGGATACCCAGTGCTCTCTTTCGACAAGGAATACTTCAAAGGAAGACTGATACTGATGTTCGACGAGCTGATAAACACAGGAAAATCCTCACTGCATTACTATGACGTATTGACGGAGATGGGCGCCATGCCTATAATGCTGGTAGCTGTAGCGAAGTCAATCCACCCTAACGAAGACTAAGAATGAGAAAACTAATATTGCTGTTATCACTGATTATAGCCGCTACGACATTGTCGGCCAAGAAAAAGAAGGTCGTAAACAAGAACGAAT
>JAGCQO010000254.1 GCA_017965125.1 Paludibacteraceae bacterium | reverse complement strand
TTGCTCAACTGCTTGTTGATCTGATCGATCTGGTAAGACTGACCTTGTATAATGTCCTTGATAGCAACTCCGTCGATGCTGTCGATCTGAGCGTCCTGAAGCTTCTTGAGCTCCTCAGCCTGACGTGACTGCTCATACTGGAGTTTGCTGATAGCCTGCTGGTTTGCAGCTATCTCCTCTTGCTGTTTCTTAGACTTGCAGCTTGTTCCTGCCAAAGCGAAAGCAACTGCCAATGATGCGATGATTACTTTTTTCATAATTGTTTTGATTAATTAAAATTCTCTTAAATGTTTCTGCAAAAATAATCAATAAAACCGCAAGAACAAGAAAAAAGAAGTTTTTTTTGTCTCTGCGGTTTTATTTTTTTTAATTACTTGCCGTTATTCTCCAGCTGATCCTTCAAGTTCTGAAGTGCGTCGATGTCGCCTAATGTAGTCTTCTCCAGTGGAGTAGATGCTACATTCTCCTTCTTAGCCTTCTTGGCAGTTGCCTTCTTAGGCTGAGTCAGTGGCTCCTCGCCGTTAGCCTCACGCTCTGCATCTTCGTGGATGCGGCTGTGAGAAAGGATGATTCTCTTAGACTCCTTGTTGAACTCGATAACCTTGAAGTCGATCTTGTCGTTCAACTTAGCCTGTGAGCCGTCCTCCTTGATCAAATGCTTAGGAGTTGCGAAGCCCTGTACGCCGTCCTCAAGTTCAACGACAGCACCTCTGTCCTGCATTTCTATAATAGTACCCTGGTGGATTGAGTCAACAGTGAACTTCTCTTCGAATACGTCCCAAGGGTTCTCCTCGATCTGCTTGTGACCAAGGCTCAAGCGGCGGTTCTCCTTGTCGATGCCAAGAACAACAACCTCAAGCTCAGCGCCGATCTGAGTGAACTCTGATGGGTGCTTGATCTTCTTAGTCCAGCTAAGGTCGCTGATGTGTACCAAGCCGTCAACACCTTCCTCGATCTCAACGAAGATACCGAAGTTAGTGAAGTTGCGGATCTTAGCGTTGTGCTTGCTACCTACAGGATACTTCTCCTCGATAGTCTCCCATGGATCTGGTCTGAGCTGCTTGATGCCGAGAGACATCTTTCTCTCCTCGCGGTCGAGAGTCAGGACAACAGCCTCAACCTCGTCGCCTACCTTGAGGAAGTCCTGAGCTGAACGCAAGTGCTGTGACCAGCTCATCTCTGATACGTGGATAAGGCCCTCTACGCCTGGAGCGATCTCAACGAAAGCACCATAGTCAGCCATAACAACCACTGTACCCTTAACCTTGTCGCCCACCTTGAGGTCTGCGTCAAGCTTATCCCATGGATGTGGAGTAAGCTGCTTCAAACCAAGAGCGATTCTTCTCTTCTCCTCATCGAAGTCAAGTATTACAACATTGATCTTCTGGTCGAGGCTAACGATCTCTTCTGGGTGGTTAACTCTACCCCAAGAGAGGTCAGTGATGTGGATAAGACCATCGACACCGCCGAGGTCAACGAACACACCGTAAGATGTGATGTTCTTAACAGTTCCTTCAAGAACCTGTCCCTTCTCAAGGTGAGAGATAATCTCCTTCTTCTGAGCCTCAAGCTCTGCCTCGATAAGAGCCTTGTGTGATACAACGACATTCTTGAACTCGTGGTTGATCTTCACAACCTTGAACTCCATAGTCTTGCCTACGAACACATCGTAGTCTCTTGGAGTCTTGAAGTCGATCTGTGAACCTGGCAAGAATGCCTCGATTCCGAATACATCTACGATCATACCACCCTTTGTGCGGCACTTGATGTATCCCTTTATTATCTCGTCGTTCTCCAAAGCCTCGTTTACGCGCTCCCAAGAACGTGTAGCTCTCGCCTGCTTGTGCGAAAGAACCAACTGACCCTTCTTGTCCTCCTGGTTCTCGATGTAAACCTCAACCTTGTCGCCGACCTTAAGGTCTGGGTTGTAGCGGAACTCGCTTGTTGAGATAACACCGTCAGACTTGAAGCCGATGTTTACGACAACCTCACGCTTGTTGATTGCGATAACTGTACCCTCAACAACCTCGTGCTCTTTCACTGTGTTCAGTGTGTTCTCGTAAGCCTTCTCAAGGTCTTCCTTCTTTGCACCGTCGTTTGAAACGCCGTCATTTTCATAAGCGTCCCAGTCGAAGTTGTCGCTTGCTGCTACTGAAGCTGGCGCTCCTGCCTTAGCAGTAGAAACCTCTTCGATGATTTCTTCGTTTTGATTTTTTTCTGCCATTTGTAATGGTTTTTACACTAATAAATTAGTAGGTTAGACATTATGTTGCTAAAAATTGCGGGTGCAAAGATACACATTTTTAGACAACAAACACCTTTGCGTGAGTATTTTATTAAAAACCAAGCTGTTTGCGCCATTCCGCCAGCAATCCCCCACACGAACACAACACTATACATTATATATTAAGGGGATTTTCAGAGCATAGTCGTCATCTTCATCACACGGAAGCATAGAATTAACACTTATATAATTAATGACTACGAGAAAAACGGACGCGCTCCCAAATAGTACGAATGAAAAATATCGCTTCGGCTTCATCCAGCAAGCACAGGAGAGCGAGGTCCGCGAGAGGCGATGGGATTCTCATAGAAATGAATCACAAAATGCAAAAGCAAGAATAATGACAAAATAACAGTTGATACGTAAAAAAGGGAAACAAATCGTTGTATATTCAGAAATTTGCTCTACATTTGCAACGTCTAATCCAAAAAATGAGGATGAATTTAATTTCGCTTTATAACGCCTTTTATTTTTACTTTTACTACACAAGGTAAAAGCAGGGCGAGATTTGCGTAAAACTAAAGACTTACATAAACAATATGAAGATATGAATCCCGCCTAAATGAAGGCGGGATTTTTTATTATAAACAAGCGAACAGAAAGAGCAATGCCGACAAAACAAGGCACGGCTCGACGAACTGACAAAACAATGAGCAGAAAAAAAGTTGCCATACAAGGAGTCAAGGGCTGTTTCCACGACAGCGCGGCGCATCTTTTCTTCGGAGAAAACGACTTGGAGATCGTACCATGCGACTCGTTCCAGGAGCTGTTCAAGAAAGTGGGCAAGGACAACAGCATGGCTGGCATTGTGGCCATAGAGAACACCATAGCCGGCAGCCTCCTCGCCAACTACGAACTGATGCGCAAGAGCGGACTGAGAATCGTGGGCGAGCATAAGCTGAGAATCAAGCAGTCGATATGCGCAATGCCGGGACAGACGCTCGACGAGCTGGACGAGGTGCTATCCCACCCTATCGCGCTGATGCAGTGCGGCGACTTCCTCGACAAGCACAAGAACCTGCGCGCCATAGAGTTCGACGACACAGCCAACGCCGCCAAGACCATAGCCGAGAAGAGAATACTCAAAGCCGGCGCGATATGCGGAACGTACGCCGCGCACCTGTACGGACTCGAAGTGCTGCAGGAAGGTATAGAGACCAACAAGCACAACTTCACACGATTCCTGATACTCGACCACGACGACGCGCTGATGAACGGCAAGGAGAGGAACAAGTCAACGGTGTCGTTCTCGGTGCCACACTCACCAGGAGCCTTGTCGAAGATACTGACGATAATCTCGTTCTACGACATAAACCTGACGAAAATACAGTCGATGCCTATAATCGGCAAGGAATGGGAATACCTGTTCTACGTGGACCTGACCTACAACGACTACGACCGCTACCTGCAGACGATAGACGCGATAAGACCTCTGACAAGCTCGCTGCAAGTGCTGGGCGACTACCAGGAAGGCGAGCAGACCATATAATTAAATGTAAACAAAAAGCATCATGGCTATAAACATAAAACCAGCAGACAGGATAAGCAACGTCAGCGAATACTACTTCTCAAAGAAGCTGAAGGAGATAGCCCAGCTGAACGCTGAAGGCAAAGACATAATATCGTTAGGCATAGGAAGCCCCGACATGCCGCCTTCGCCACAGACCATAGAGGCGCTGACAGAGGACGCGCGCGACAACACCGCACACGGCTACCAGTCGTACATCGGCATCCCCGAGCTGCGCAAGGCCTTCGCCACATTCTACAAGAAGAACTTCGG
>JAGCQO010000253.1 GCA_017965125.1 Paludibacteraceae bacterium | reverse complement strand
GACTTCAGCAAGGAGCTGCGCTTCTCGTTCAACTGCTCGGCTAATTCGCAGATCGACGAGACGAAGTACGCTCCGGTGAACAAGGAGCTCTTCCCGACGGAGTATCAGAACTGGAAGGACACCGTCATGAGAAGCTTGCTGCACGGCGGTCAGCCATTGGCTTATCATCAGACATTCACAGCCAACTTCACATCGCCGCTCAACAAGATTCCGATTTTCAGCTGGATAACTTCAATCGCGATGTACACAGGTAATTACACATGGGACCGTGGCGCATTGACGGCTGAGGACGAGGAGGCTGGACGCACATACTCGAGCATGGGTAACAACATCACGAGCCTTGGAACATTCCAGTGGGACGGACGTCTCAACTTCGAGCAGCTGTATAATAAGTCGCCATACCTCAAGCGTGCTAACCAGCGTTTCTCTTCGCGAAACTCAAACTCGAAAAAGAAGAATACGAAGAGCGATAAGCCGCTTGTCAAGACGCAGAAAATAGTCCTGAAGAAGGGCGTGAAAAAGAGGTTCACGCATAGGCTGAACACGACTAACGTCAAGCTTAAGGCGCTTGATTCCGACAGCGGCGAGTACAAACTGAAGTTCAAGGTTATAGACAAGAACACAATCGAGATAGACCCTAAGGAGGACAAGACGCTCACGGTGACTGTGAACGGCAAGAACCCTAACGAGAATCCGACCGGAGCGGCGGCGTTCCTTCAGGCTACTGCTCGTGGATTGATGCTTGTCCGCAACCTCACGTTCAACTACAGCAACTCCAACGGTATGGCACTGTCGGGCTTCTCGCCGGGCAGCGGCATCTTCGGACAGGACGGCAGCGCGCCGGGCGCATTGTTCGCCATCGGTATCCAGGAGCCGGGCTGGCTGCAGAACGCATGGGACAAGGATTGGCTCGTGAAGGGCGACTCGACAATCACTTCCGTGAGCCGAACCCACACCGAGGACTTGCAGATAAAGATGACCCTTGAGCCGTTCAACGGATTCAAGATAGACCTTGGCGTGCAGAGAAACTACGCTAAGAACACGCAGATTCAGTATCAGTTCGACGGAATGCCAAGGACGTTCACAGGAACATTCAGTATGACGACGATAGCGATGGGAACGCTGTTCAAGAGCTCGGGCAATGCCAACAACAACTACCACAGCGAGGTGTTCGACAAGTTCAAGTCGAACCGTTCGAAGGTCATCGCCAGCCTTGAGCGCAAATACGACGGAAAGACTTACCCTTACCGCGGTTTCATGTCGGAAGGAAACGCAGTGGCTGTCGCCGGAAAGGAATTCGACCCAGCCAACGGAACGTTCTCGCAGAACTCCGCCGAGGTGCTTATCCCTGCCTTCCTGAACGCTTACACAGGAACGTCGTTGAGCCAGAGCGAGATAATTCCGTCAATCCTGAGGATGCTGCCAAACTGGCGTATCACTTACGACGGATTGTCGCGCATTCCGTTCATCAAACGCTATTTCAAGAGCATAAACCTCTCGCATTCATACGTCTGCAAATACAACATCGGAGCGTTCTCGTCTTATGCGAATTACGTGGACATGGACGGCGACTATGGCTTCATTCCAGACGTGGCTACGGGTATGCCTAAACCATCGTCGAAGTACGATATTTCTGCGGTGTCCATCACCGAGAACTTCAGTCCGCTCATCCGTGTTGACGCGACGTTGAAGAACAGCCTCACGTTCAGCACCGAGTACCGCCGTGGACGCACAATGTCGCTCAACATAGCCAGCGAGCAGCTCATCGAGTCGGGCAACAGCGAGTATGTCTTCGGAATCGGCTACCGACTGTCGGATTTCGACCTGATTCTGCGACTGAAGAACGACAAGGAAAACAAGGTCAACAACGACTTGAACCTGCGCCTTGACTTCTCGACAAAGAACACGAGCGCATTGATAAGAAAACTCGACGACGAGAGCATCGCGCAGGCGACATCCGGCGAGCAATCGTACGGCATACAGTTCTCGGCGGAATACATCTTCAGCTCAAAACTGAACATAAAGTTCTACTATGACTGGGAAAGCAGCGAGCCTCTGATTTCGTCTTCTTACCCAACGTCAAACCACAATTTCGGTATTAGTTTGAAACTCTTATTGACAAGATAGCGTATGTTGAGAATATCTAAGCATCTGTTTCGCATTATGCGTCTGGACGTATTGACAATGCTTTTTGTCTTATTGATTTCGCCGGCTGTCAGCATGGCGGAGATTCAGCGTCCGGTCAAATGGCGCTCGTCGGTGGTGCGCATCGACGACGGCAGGGTTCAAGCCAAAATCATCGCTAAGATTGATTCCGGCTGGCATGTTTACGGCACGGTTATCCCCGAGGGCGGCCCTGTGGCTACGGAGTTCAACGTAAAATCGGTCTCGGGCGGAAAGCCTGACGGCAAAGTTCAGATTTCCGAGCGTGGCTTGATGTCGGGTTATGACGATGTGTTCATGATGCACATCGACTGGTATGAGAACAGAATGGAGTTCACGCAAAATTTCATTGTCACGGACTCGCTGCCTTTCGACGCAGTCATCACAGTCCGCTATATGTGCTGCAACGACGAGAGTTGTCTGCCGCCTACGACAGAAAACTTCACCTTGCATTTGGACGCGCTCGCTGACGCGTCGGCCAAGCCGGAGAGCGAGAGTGCGGTAACGCCGGTAGCGGAAGACGACGCAAATGTTCACGTGACGTCGGGCAGCATGGTTTATTGGGCGCAGGACGAGAACGGCGAGTGGGTCGAGAAGCAGTTCCCTTCTTACTGGTTTTCGGAGAACGCCGAGGACGACCGCACCGAGGCGAACACGGTGCTTGGCAAGTACGGCTGGCGCTATTTGCTGATGGTGTTTCTTGCTGGCGTTGTGGCTGGTCTGCTGTCCATTCTTACGCCTTGCGTCTGGCCGGTGATTCCTATGACGGTCGGCTTCTTTCTGAAAAAGGGTGGAGGAAAGCGCGACGCGATACTTTACGGAGTGTCCATCTTCCTGATTTACATGATTCTGGGCATGGTCATCACGGTCTTGTTCGGCGCCGATTCGCTGAACGGACTTGCGACGAATGCCTGGATTAACATAGCATTGTTTGTCATTCTTATTGCCTTCGCGTTGTCGTTCGTCGGGCTGTTCGAGATTGAGCTGCCTTCGTCGTGGAGCAATGCGCTGAACAAGCAGGCGGAGTCGCACAAGGGCGGTTATCTTGGCATTCTGTTTATGGCGAGCGTTCTTGTTATCGTCTCGTTCTCGTGCACAGGACCTATCGTCGGCACTCTGCT
>JAGCQO010000252.1 GCA_017965125.1 Paludibacteraceae bacterium | reverse complement strand
CGGCGAACTCTGCATCTGCACCGAACATTATTCTGACGACATTGCAAGCAAAGACTGGCAGATGCTGAAAGAGGTGATCAAATGATTAAACCAATGGAATAATTTCCGTAGAGACGTGCCATGGTGCGTCTCTACATGCGTGCGCAAAATTTTGAATTTCATTAGACATATAATACATTTGTGTAACAATAAGCACACAAATGTCATCCGACCTGTTCCGCAATAAATACCGCATACCATCGGCACGCGCCACGTGGCACGATTACAACGGCGGCGCGTATTTCGTCACCATCTGCACACGGGATATGGTGCATTATTTCGGAGAAATCGTAAGTGGCGAAATGAACATGACCAAAATCGGGGAATATGCGGATGAACAATTGCGCAACGTGTCAGCGCATTATCCGTACGCAGAAATACCATTATGGGTGGTTATGCCCAATCATATTCATGCAATCGTGATGATAGATGGGGATAAAACGCCGCACGAAAAACGGAATACCGCATGCTTGGTAGAGACGTTTCATGAAACGTCTCTACAACCACAGCCAATAAAAATTGCCACACAAATGCAATCGTGGCTGTCTGTTGTCGTCCGTCAATTCAAACAATCCGTCACCCGCTACGCCAACGCTAATTCCATTTCATTCGCATGGCAGACGCGTTTCCATGACCGCATCATACGCGACCACGACGAAATGAACCGCATTGCCGAATATATTGAAAACAACGTGGCGCGATGGGAATCGGACAAATTCTATAATTAGACAAAACTGTTCCAAGTTCAAAGCAGAATAAGCCGCAAAGCACATTTAGCGATAATTAGGACAACGCTTCAGTGATTTTGTTATATCTTTGTAAGTTAAGTACAAACGAAATAACAAAACCGAATCACATGAAGGGCATAATCTTAGCCGGAGGAAGCGGAACACGCCTCTACCCTATCACACGAAGCATATCAAAGCAAATAGTGCCTGTCTATGACAAGCCTATGATATACTACCCAATGTCAGTGCTGATGCTGGCTGGCATCAGAGACATCCTGATAATCTCAACACCACAGGACATCCACCTGTACCAGAACCTTTTCGAGGACGGTCATGACCTCGGCGTAAACATAAGCTACGCCATACAGCCATCGCCCGACGGACTGGCGCAGGCATTCATCATCGGCGAGGAATTCATCGGCGACGACTCGGTCTGCATGATTCTGGGCGACAACATATTCTACGGACTGAACTTCAGCGAAAACCTTAGACGCGCTGCAGAACTTAAGGACGGCGCTACTGTCTTCGGATATTACGTGAACGACCCTGAAAGATACGGCGTGGCGGAATTCGACAAGAACGGCAAAGTGCTGTCGCTGGAGGAGAAGCCAGCCAACCCTAAGTCGAACTGGGCTGTGACCGGACTTTACTTCTACTCAAACGACGTAGTGAAGAAAGCCAAGGGACTGAAGCCATCGGCAAGAGGCGAGCTGGAGATTACCGACCTCAACAAACTGTATCTGAACGAAGGAAGACTCAACGTCGAGTTGCTCGGCAGAGGCATGGCTTGGCTGGACACCGGCACGCACGACTCGCTGCTGGAGGCATCGAACTTCATCTCCACAATACAGAACAGACAAGGTCTGCAAGTGGCGTGTCTCGAGGAGATTGCATACAGAAAGGGTTACATAAGCAAGGAGAAACTGCTTGAACTCGCCGAGCCGCTCAAGAAGAACAACTACGGCAAATACTTGATAAAAATAGCAAACACAGAGAACTCTCTTTAAAATAAAACGAGAAGAACATGGAACTGATAGAAACACCGATACCTGACTTATACGTAATAAAGAACCGCCTTTTCGCCGACGACAGAGGATACTTCACCGAAGCCTACAATCGTCAGACATTCGAGAAAGCAGGCTTGAAATTCGACTTCTGCCAGGACAACAGGTCGAAGTCGTCATACGGAGTCGTCAGAGGACTGCACTTCCAGCTCAACCCGAAGAGCCAGACGAAGCTCGTGTCGTGCATACAAGGAAAGGTGTACGACGTGGCTTTGGACATAAGACAGGGCTCGCCTACGTTCGGACAATGGTACGGCGTGGAGCTGTCGGACGAGAACAACCTCCAGTTCCTCATTCCGCAAGGATTCGCGCACGGATTCTCTGTTTTGAGCGAGACCGCCGTGTTCACATACAAGTGCGACAACTTCTACGCTCCAGAGCTTGAGGGCGGAATATCTTACGACGACCCGGCACTGGACATAGACTGGCACCTGCCTGCCGACGCGATAATAAAGTCGGAGAAAGACTCTAAACACCCATTGCTTAAAGACTTAAAAACCAACTTCATATACACTAAATAAATGAAGATACTCATAACAGGCGCAAACGGACAGTTGGGCAACGAGATGAGAGTCATTGCCAAAAGCAATGCTCAGCATGAATTCGTATTCACCGATGTTCAGGAATTAAACATTTGCGACAAGGATGCTGTAATCGCATTCTTCAAAGAAGGACATTTTTAGTGCGTGGTAAACTGCGCTGCATACACAGCCGTGACCAACGCCGAGAAGGATTTCGACAAGAGCCTCGCGCTGAACAGGGACGCCGTGAGAAACATAGGCGAAGCGGCTGCCGAGAACAACACCAAGGTCATACACATATCGACCGACTACGTTTTCGACGGCACAGCGCACACCCCATACAAAGAAGACGCCGCCGTCAATCCGCAATCGGTTTACGGCAAGACCAAATATGAAGGCGAGGCCGCACTCGCACAGGCATGCAGCGATTATGTGATAATAAGAACGGCGTGGCTGTATTCGTCTTTCGGCAACAACTTCGTCAAGACCATGATAAAGTTGGGAAAGACAAGAGACAAGCTCACTGTCATCTTCGACCAGATAGGCAGTCCGACCTACGCCGCCGACTTGGCAAAGACCATCATGGCAGTCATCAACAGCGAGGAGTTCGTCACTGGCACATACCACTTCTCAAACGAGGGCGTCTGCAGCTGGTATGACTTCGCGAAAGCCATCCACCGCCTCTACGGTCTGCACAACTGCGACGTGCAGCCGCTTGAGACCAACCAAT
>JAGCQO010000251.1 GCA_017965125.1 Paludibacteraceae bacterium | reverse complement strand
ATCATTCGACCTATGCTCAACGTTTCCCGTAGCGACATAGAACAGTGGCTAAAGGAGCGTAGACAGGAGTGGGTGACCGATTCGACCAATCTTGACCCGGAAGCAGCAAAGCGCAATACTCTGCGACTGGAAGTTGTACCAGCGCTGCAGCGCATAAACAGCAGCGCAACAAGCAATATATCACAGACTGCCTTGCGAATGAACGAGGCCTTGAAGCTCTATGATTACGCAGTGCAGACTCAGAGGGCTGTGGTAGAACGTGCTGACGCCATCGACATAGCTACACTTCGGGCATGTATAGCTCCCCAGACAATTCTCTATGAAATACTGCGCGAGCGCAGCTTTACAGCTGAACAGGTGAGCGACATCTTCGAGCACCTCGACGGTGACTCGGGGCACGAATGGCGGAGCAGCCAAGGCCGGTTGCTGCGCGACCGCGGGCGACTGCTGTGGATGCAACATGGCATGAAGACGGATACTGTTGGCCGTACAAGCAAACAGGACCTGTCGGAGCGTGTAGTACCACTGGAAGGCCTCTTTGAAGCGGCTGATGGTACGCGCCTGCTCATTCGGCGACAAACCATTGACTATGCTACGTTTCCCATACCGAGAGAAAAGCAAACTGCCTGCTTTGACCTTGAGAAACTGTCGCTGCCACTGACAATACGCGCTGTGCGTGAAGGCGACCGGATACAGCCTTTCGGTCTCGAAGGCACCCGCCTGCTAAGTGATATGCTCACGGACTTAAAGCTGTCAGTATTCGAGAAAGAGCGTCAACTGGTGGTATGCTCGGGCGATACCATAGTTTGGGTGGTCGGCCGCCGCGTAGCAGCAGGCTTCGAGGTCGACGAGAACACCCGTCATGTGATGACGCTGACTATACTATGACATATAATATCTCCAGGTAATAAAACGCTCAACAGCGCCTTCAGGTTTTCAACTTTCTATTTCTTCTGAAACCTATTAAGCCAAAGGCACTCACAAGGTTTTATCATTCCGAGAAAAAAGAAAAGCCGCCCAGCAGCTATAAACTGCCGGGCGGCTTAATCGTTTTGGTTGTCTGGCAAGGCTTTGCCAGAATCATTTCATGTCGTCCTCGCTCTTCATGTCGATTTCCTCGCCTTCGGGCGAGATAAACTCATACTGAAGGAAAGCGAGACGTTGGTTGGGGATGATGCGGACGCCGAATCCGTATTTCATCTGCCACCGGCGCTTGAGCGAGATAAAGCCTTGGTTGATGTATGCGTAGACATAAGGGTGTACATGCAACGTGAAGGACTTTATGCCGAGTTTGCCGACCAGCTGGTCAATCTTTTCCTCGAGAACGTCGGTAAAGAGGAAACTCGACTTGATTGTACCCTTGCCCATACATGTAGGACATGTCTCGTCGACAGATACCTCTGTCACAGGCCTTACTCGCTGACGTGTTATCTGCATGAGTCCGAACTTCGAGAGAGGCAAGATGTTGTGCTTGGCCCTGTCACGCTTCATGTTCTCGCACATGCGCTCATACAGTTTCTGTCGGTCCTCTGCCACTGCCATGTCAATGAAGTCCACGACTATGATTCCGCCCATATCTCGCAGGCGCAGTTGTCGTGCCAATTCGTCGGCAGCTCCGAGGTTCACCTCGAGTGCGTTGGCCTCCTGCCCATCGGGGTTCTTGGCACGGTTGCCGCTATTGACGTCCACGACGTGCAATGCTTCGGTATGCTCTATGATGAGATAAGCACCGTGCTTGTATGACACTGTTTTGCCGAATGAGGTCTTTATCTGCCTCGTGACGTCGAAATTGTCGAAGATGGGGAGCTTGCCCTTGTACAATTTGACAATTTCAGTCATCTCAGGCGCTATAATCTTGACGTAGTCGCGAACTTCGTTATAGATATCAGCGTCGTTGATGTAGATGTTTTCGTAAGTAGGATTGAAGAGGTCGCGTAGGAGAGCCACAGTACGGCTGGTCTCTTCGAAGCAAAGCGTCGGCAGGTCTTTGGCCTTCTGAGCCTTCATGATGGCATCCTCCCATCGCTTCAGGAGTATCATTAGCTCAGCATCGAGTTCTGCCACACGTTTGCCTTCAGCCACCGTACGAACGATTACACCGAAGTTTTTCGGTTTAATGCTTTGGAGGAGTTGCTTGAGTCTGGCCCTTTCTGCGCTTGATTTAATCTTAGAACTGACGTGTACCTTGTCTGTGAACGGCACGAGCACGAGATAACGTCCAGGGAAAGTGATCTCGCAGGTTAGGCGTGGTCCCTTGGTTGATATAGGCTCCTTGACGATTTGGACTAACAACTCTTGTCCCACCTGCAGAGTGTTCTGCACACTACCGTCTTTTGGCAGCTCAGGTTGTATAGATGCCTTGGAGATGGGAAAGAGGTTTCGCTTGTCGCTACCTACTTGCTTAAGGTATTTGGCAAAAGAGTTGAAGTTGGGCCCGAGGTCCAGATAATGTAGGAAGGCGTCTCGCTCATGGCCCACGTTGACGAAGCATGCGTTCAAGCCCGGCATGAGCTTTCGCACACGAGCATAGTAGATGTTGCCCACATTGAAACTTGCCTGCTGCTCTTCTTCCTGATATTCGACGAGTCGTTTATCCTCTGTAAGAGCGATAGCAATCTTCTTTGGTTGCACATCAACAATTACTTCACAGGTCATGAGAGAATTAGGATTTACGTTTTTCGAGAACGCTTTTGGTTTTATCCCTCGGGCTAACCCTTGGGATCAGTAATGGTTTGATTTTAAAAACAAGGAACAAATCGGCCGATTGTGATATTCGGGCTCGGTTTGTTCCTCGGTTGTGACTCACGAAGTCTCTAAGAGAGAGAGCCGCAGAGAGTCAAACAGAGCAAGGGTTACTTGCTCTTATGTCTGTTCTTTCTCAGTCTCTTCTTACGCTTGTGAGTAGACATCTTGTGTCTTTTCTTCTTTTTTCCGCTTGGCATAGCTAAAATGATTTAAATTGAATTATAAGTGATGTTATATTATTTTACTGCGTTGAAGAAGACCCTTGCAGGCTTGAAAGCCGGAATATTATGCTCGGGAATAACCATCGTGGTGTTCTGAGTGATGTTGCGAGCGGTCTTCTGTGCACGCTTTTTGAGGATGAAACTACCAAATCCGCGCAGGTACACATTCTCATTTGCGCTTAATGAGTCTTTCACAGCTTCCATGAAAGACTCAACAACAGCAAGTGTTGTGGTCTTGTCAATACCAGTCTGTTTCGCAATCTGGTTTACAATGTCTTGTTTAGTCATTTTTAATTAAATGAATAAGGGTTAAATATTAGTTGTGTTTTTTGTCGTTTTAGGCGTTATTCCTGTTTCGGGTTGCAAATGTAGCAACTTTCAAGCAGTTACGGAAATCTTTGGCCATTTTTTTGCTAAAAAATTTATTTTCAGTGCTTATTTGCTGTGTTTTCAGCCTTTTTCGCTAGTATTATCTGCTGTTTTTAATGGTTTTACGATAACCTTTATCTTCACTATGTGGCGCTCGTCCATCTCCATGATTTCGAATGTAAAGCGGCCATGCTGAATACGTTCGTGCTCGGTGGGAAACTCTCCCTTT
>JAGCQO010000250.1 GCA_017965125.1 Paludibacteraceae bacterium | reverse complement strand
GTGTACGGCTGGTGCGAGATAGAGAGGGATGCCAAGGGCAACGTAGTCGCTCGCCACATCTACTTGAATGACGAAGTGCTGAACGCCAACACAATGGTGCACGAGCTTGGTCACTTGTGGCTGAACTTGCTGTCGGGAGTCAACCCTAAGCTGTACGAGCATGGTCTTAGTCTTGCCAAGCAGCATCCGTTATTTGCCGAGTTAAAGGCATCTGAGGAGTATGGAATGCTGAGTGACGACGAGATTGCCGACGAGGTTCTTGCGAGAATGATAGGTGACAGCAATGGATTGTTTGATTAGAGTGCTTTGAGAAATTCGGCATATTTGTTTTTACACCCATATCAGTTCCGTGAAAACGGAGTCTGAGACTAAGATTCCTTCTTGTGTCAGGCGCACAATGCCGTTGCCTTCGTTTTCTATCAGCCTTCTCGGCACTCGTGTTTCTGTCTGTTTTATGAAATAGTCGTGAAACGTGCTGCCGAAGCGTGTTTTCAGCTCCGTCGTGTCGAGTCCGCGGCGTGTCCTCAGTGCGGTTATGACGAAGTCGTTGTACATCTCTTGCTTCGTCAGTCCTTCGGCTTCTGCTGGGTTTATGCCGTCGAGCAGCACTTTTATGTATTTTGTCAGCGAGGTCGGGTTGTGCATGCGGTCGTCGGAGTAGAACGAGTGGGCGGATGGTCCCAGACCCAGGTACGGCGTCATGTTCCAGTACGACGAGTTGTGCTTCGACTCGTATCCCGGCAGCGAGAAGTTGGAAATCTCGTACTGCGCGAATCCGGCTTGCTCCAGATGCTTCACGAGGTGGAAATACAGCGCCACGCAGTCGTTCTCGGCCAGCGGCTTTATCTCTCCCTGCTTCACAAGTCGGGTCAGCATCGTGTTCGGCTCGTAGGTCAGTTGGTAGGCCGAGATGTGTGTCGGCGAGAGCGATGTTAGCTTCTCGATGTCGTCGTGGAGCATATCTTCCGTCTCGTCGGGGTATGCGTAAATCAAATCAAGCGAAAGGTTGGTGATTCCGTGCTCCTTCACTCGTTTTACGGCTTGCAATGCGGACTCGGCGTTGTGTCTGCGTCGAAAGGTCTTGAGCATCTGGTTGTTGAATGTCTGCGTGCCTATCGACATTCTGTTCACATGCAGCTTCCCGAGCGTCGTCAGCTCTTTTATGTATGCGTCCGTCAGGTCGTCGGGGTTGGCTTCTGTCGTTATTTCAGCCACTTGCGAAAGGTCAAAAAACTCTGACAGCGCGATGTATATATCCTGTAACTCCTTGGGCGATAGTGCAGAAGGCGTTCCTCCTCCGAAATATATGGTTGTCACAGGCTCTGCGCCGATTGCTTTCTTGAATTCCGGAGCACGGAGTTCGACCTCTTTTTTTATCGCTTTTATATAGTCCGCCTTGTATTCAAAAGCAGGAACGGAGTAGAAATCGCAGTATGCGCACTTCGACGAGCAAAAAGGTATGTGTATGTAAATGCCTGCCATTTTGGAGGTTGGATATAGTCGCAAAAACTTTTCTGCGAATTTAGTGAAAAAAAAGCGAGAAAAATTTTGAGTTATGAAAAATGACCTATAATTTTGCACCCGATTTCAGAACGAGACATCAAGCTCAGTGACGAATCAAACGGGGTGTAGCGCAGTCCGGTTAGCGCACCTGCTTTGGGAGCAGGGGGTCCCAGGTTCGAATCCTGGTACCCCGACAGAGAAAGCCTAAACGACATTAGTTGTTTGGGCTTTTTTCTTTATATTCGCACCGACGATAATCAAAACAGCAATGAGTGTTAAAGTAAAAGACGTATGTGAGGCTTTGGAGGAGCTGGCTCCGCTTGCTCTCCAGGAGTCGTATGACAATGCAGGCCTGCTGTGCGGAGACGCCGACATGGAAGTTAAGTCCGCTTTGCTGGCTATCGATGTGACCGAGGATGTCGTGGACGAGGCTATAGCTAAGGGCTGCAATATGATAATCTCGCATCATCCGCTTATATTCCGCGGGCTTAAGAAAATCACAGGAAAGTCTTATGTGGAGCGGTGTGTGGTTAAGGCTATAAAAAACGATATAGCGATTTATTCCAGCCACACAAATCTTGATAAGGTCATCGGTGGCGTGAATGTCAAGATGGCCGAGAAGCTTGGATTGAAGAGCCTCGAAGTGCTGTGTGCCGAGGATGAAGCGCTGTGCCAGATTGTTACGTTCGTGCCGAGAGATTATGTCGAAAAGGTGGCGGATGCGATGTTCGCTGCTGGCGGCGGCCGTGTTAGCGGTTACGACAAGTGTAGCTATCGTGTGGAGGGTATCGGCACATTCGTGGCAGGCGAGGACTGCAATCCGTTTGTCGGCAAGAAGGGCGAGATGCACTATGAGGAAGAGACGAGGGTAGAAATGGTTGTGCGTCGGGAGTATGTGGAGCAGGTTCATCAGGCGGCTATTCTTGCGCATCCATACGAGGAGCCTGTCATAGGGGTGTATGCGTTGTCTTACACGTCGGCAAGCTACGGACTCGGCGTTGTCGGAATATTGGAAAAGCCTATGTCAGAAATAGATGCACTTAAACTGGTAAAAGAGAGGTTTAAGTGCGCGGATGTGAGATATAGTCCGTTGCTTGGCAAGGAAGTCAGGAGAGTGGCTTTGTGCGGCGGCTCTGGTGCCGAGTTTATTTCGTTGGCTATATCGAAAGGCGCTGACTTGTATGTCACAGCCGATTGCAAATATCATGAGTTTTTCAACGCCGAAGGCAAGGTTTTAGTCGCAGATATAGGACATTTTGAATCAGAACAATTTACAAAAGAAATTTTTAAAGCATATTTGTCAGAAAAAATTCCTAATTTTGTGACCTATTATTCAGAAGTAAATACAAATCCAATTAATCATTTATAAGACTAATGGCACAGCAAAAATCAGAAAAGACTGTAGAAGACAAGCTTTTGGCGCTTCATAATCTGCAGGAGGTCGTTACTAAGATAGACCAAATCAGAACACAGAGAGGTGAGCTTCCTTTGGAGGTTCAGGACTTGGAAGACGACATCGCAGGTTTGGCAACAAGAATCGAGAAGTACGACAAGGAGATAGCTCTTCTGGAGGCTCGTATAAAGGAATTCAAGCATCAGATTGAAGAGAATTCTGCAGTGATAGCTAAATATAAGGAGCAGCAGAATAACGTCAGCAACAACAGAGAGTTTGACTACCTTTCGAAGGAAATCGAGTACAAGGACCTCGAGGTTCAGTTCGCCGACAAGAAAATCAAGGCAGCTACAGCCGAGATCGCTCACAAGCAGGAAGAGGTTGCTGCTGCTAAGTCGACATTCGATGACAAGCAGGAGATTCTGAACCAGAAGAAGGCAGAGCTCGAGGCTATCATCAGCGAGACTAAGGCTGAGGAAGAAAGACTCATGGGCGAGGCTCAGGGCATCGAAAGCACAATCGACGACGATAGACTTCTGAACGCATTCAAGAGAATCAGAAGCAACGCAAGAAACGGCTTGGCTGTTGTGGCTATCGACAGAGACGCTTGCGGAGGATGCTTCAGCAGAATCCCAGCACAGAGACAGCTCGACATCCGTTCGAGGAAGAAGGGGATCGTTTGTGAGTTCTGCGGTAGAATTCTCGTTGACCCAGATCTTGGAAAGTCAGAAGCTGAGCTTGAGGCAGAAAAGGCTGCAGAGAAGCCAGCTAAGAAGACTACAAGAAAGAGAGCTGCAAGCAAAGAGGAGTAAAAATCCATTCATAAAGGCGAAAGGTCCGGTTCCGTTTTGGGGACCGGGCTTTTTTTGTTGCATTTCTCTTTTCGTGAAAAAAACAATGCCTATATTTATGTCGTTGAAAATCCGTTAGATATGAATCCCGTCGTGTCGTGTTGAGTATGACGGAAGGTCTATATAATTAATGTGTGGTCAAGTTGTCGTTATATGAAAAAGCGTAATTGCATATTTATAATATGTGTGTCGTGCTTCGTTTCTGCAAGTGCGCAGAAAGTGGCTTTGGAAAAGTATGATTTACGCCGAAGCGGGGGTGAAATACTGTTCGCTGGCGCAGAAGAGCGGATTTTGAAGGACGAGCAGAAGCTTAAGGACAAGGTTTTGACGGTGGCGGACGACACAATGACGATAGAAGGCGCTGGCAGTCACGATTATATGAGCGTCGCCCCGTACTGGTTTGATAATGGTGCTGGCGTCTGGGAAAAGAAAGACGGCGTTAGAAACGCGGATGTAAACCAGTGGGAGGACAAAAAGGACATGAACCGACTTGTTCGTGAGGTTTCGCTGCTGGCTTTAGCCGAGAGGGTGCATAGTATAAAAGGAGAGGCTGGAAAAGCGGACGCAGCGGCAGAAAGGCTGAACAAAAGGTTGCTGTGGTGGTTTGTGGATGAGGAAACGAGGATGGCGCCGAACATGAAATATGCGCAGTTTGTGCCAGGAAAAGGGCGTGACGGCAAGGTTAGGGGCAGTGGAATCGTGGAACTGCGTGTGATGATGGACCTGATTGAAAGTCTTGAAATTGTGGAAGCGGACGGCAGGATGGATGCGGAGCTGAAAAAAGCGGTTCGGAAATGGTTTGCGGAGATGGTGGAGTGGATGCTTACGTCGCCGCAAGGACAAAAGGAACGTTCGGCGAAGAATAACCACGGCACATGGTATGACGCGCAGGTGATAATGTGTTCGGCTTTTTGCGGCAAAACCAGCGTAGCCAAGGAGTTTGAGGAGGAACCCAGGCAAAGAATCATGGATCAGATAGACGAAAACGGCGTGCAGAAATATGAGATGGCAAGGACCAAGTCGCTGTCGTACTGCTGCTTCAACTTGCTTGCGTATTCGTATTGCAAGGACGCATTGAGGAAGTGCGGCGTCGATGTGGAGAAGTGGAAAGAGTGGGAGCGGGTAAAAAAGGCGGCGAAGGTCGTCGAGGAGTACGCCATTCGTGACGGAAAAGGCTGGGACGGCAGTCAGATAACGCCGTTTGAAAGGCGAGAATGGAGCATAATCGGTCGTTAGAAACCGAAAAATGACAATAAAAGAAGAATTTGTTTTGCTGTGTAAAAAAATAAGTTTATCTTTGCACCCTGTTAAAGCGGACTATCGTGTCAGCTTGCTAATAATGATATAATTAACTCAAAATAGGAAGAAATGTCAAAGATTTGTCAGATTACCGGAAAGAAGGCGCAGAGAGGCAATAATGTGTCTCATGCAAAGAATAGAACAAAGAGAACATTCGATTTGAACTTGTTCACAAAGAAGTTCTATTGGCCAGAGGCAGACGAGTGGATTACACTCAAGGTTTCAGCAGCAGGTTTGCGTACAATCAACAAGATTGGCTTGGACGCAGCTATCAGAAAGTCTGCTAAAAAAGGATATATATTCGAATAATAAAGGAGGGCACTAAAAATGGCTAAAAAAGGAAAAGAGAACAGGGTACAAGTTATTTTGGAGTGTACAGAGATGAAGGAGAGCGGTCTGCCAGGAACAAGCCGTTATATCACAACAAAGTACAGAAAGAACACTCCTAACAGATTGGAGCTCAAGAAATACAATCCAATTTTGAAGAAGTATACTCTCCACAAGGAAATTAAGTAAAAAACAAGTTAAAGATAAAGAGACATGGCAAAGAAAGTAGTTGCAACTCTCCAAAGCGGTGACGGAAGAACATATTCAAAGGTCATCAAGATGGTTAAGTCACCTAAGACTGGTGCTTACACATTCAAGGAAGAGATGGTTCCTAACGAGTCTGTTAAGGATTATTTCAAGAAATAATAATCAGGCCTTTTCGGCTGGTAAATAGACAATACAAAGTCCTCTATCTGTGAAGATGGAGGGCTTTTTTTATGTCCGCTTGTCACGAGTTTTTATAAACACTCTTGCTTAGTATTCTGTCTTTATTGTTTATATTTGTATTTTTAGACGATCGCACTTAAAATTTAACATAATAATTATGGCTTTCTTTGGATTATTTGGAAAAAAGGAGAGCGAGAGTAAAGAGGCTCTTGACAAAGGATTGGAAAAGACAAAGGCGAGTTTTGTTGAGAAACTCAAGCGCACCATAGTGGGGAAGAGTACTGTTGATGATGATGTGCTTGACAATTTGGAGGAAATGCTCATCACGTCGGATGTGGGCGTGGAGACAACTCTCAAGATAATCGACAGAATAAAGGACAGGGTCAAGAGAGACAAGTATGTGAACACCGAAGAACTGAACAAGGTCCTGCGTGAGGAGATTTCCGGCATAATGGCTGAAAACAAGGACGCAGATCTTGAGAAGTCGTATGACGGCGAGAAGCCATACGTGATAATGGTGGTCGGAGTCAACGGCGTGGGCAAGACGACCACGATAGGCAAGCTTGCCAACAAGTTCAAGAACCAGGGACTCAAGGTTTATCTCGGCGCCGCAGACACTTTCCGTGCAGCAGCTGTAGAGCAGCTTTGCATCTGGGGCGATAGAATTGGTGTGCCGGTCGTAAAGCAAGCCATGGGCGCTGACCCGGCATCAGTCGCATTCGACACATTGAGCTCGGCGAAAAAGAATGGTGCCGACGTCGTGATAATCGACACGGCAGGCCGTCTTCATAACAAGGTGAACTTGATGAACGAGCTGACCAAGATAAAGAACGTGATGAAAAAGGTGGTGCCAGGCGCTCCTAATGATGTGATGCTTGTGCTTGACGGCTCTACGGGTCAGAATGCTTTTGAGCAGGCAAAGCAGTTCTCGATAGCGACGGAAATAACATCGTTGGCTGTGACAAAACTCGACGGAACGGCGAAGGGAGGCGTTGTCCTCGGCATTTCCGACCAGTTCAGCATCCCAGTGAAGTATATCGGACTTGGGGAGGGCGTTGACGATTTGCGTTCTTTCGACAGAGAACAGTTTGTAGAAAGTCTGTTAGGTTAATAGAAAAGAAGGATGAAGGTTGATCTGATAACATTAGGATGCTCGAAGAATCTTGTTGACTCGGAGCGTTTGATGGGGCATCTTGAGCTT
>JAGCQO010000249.1 GCA_017965125.1 Paludibacteraceae bacterium | reverse complement strand
TCTTTCGCCATTCCATTTGAATGTGGCTTCCGCGCCGTCGTGAGTCGGTCTGCCGTCCCACACATATACGGTCATGCCGTCTTTGTTGAACTTGACCACATCGTACGAGCCTACGCCGCCGTCCTTTTGTATCATCGCCGTTATCTCGGCTTCCGGCTTGTACTCTGTCGGTCTGCCTTTGGTGTATGTCATGGCGCTGAGTGTCGTGTTGTGCAGGTCCTTCGGCGCTTCGCTGTTTATCTCCGTTTGGCAGATGTAAACGCGGTAGCCGCCTTTCTTGAGAGGGTAGCAGTAGAACGAGAACTCGTAGCTCATGTATTCGTTCGAGCGGTCTTTGTATGTGCATTTGCCGCCGTCGCCGTCGAAGGTGAACAGGTGCGAGCAGTTCAGATACGGCAGCACTTGCTCGCAGATGGCCGACATTTGCTGCTTTGTGTCGTAGTTGCGGAGCTCGCAGCCGGCGAAGTCCACCTCGCCGATGGTCTTGAGCGGAAGCGCTGGTATGGCGCTCGTTCTTTCCGATTCGCCCAATCCGTCGGTATATACATCCAGCTTCGTGTTTTTTATCAAGTCGAGGTAGGTGTTGAAGCTGGTGCCTGCCTCGAAATACCACATTTCGCCTTTCACGAGTACCAGATTGCCGTTCAGACTGCGGAAGAAATATGTGCAGCCGTCGCCTCTTTCGTCGGTCTCCGTTCCGGTCGCCACCCTCAGCAGTTCGTTCTCGATGTTTATGACGAAGCCGCTCTCTATCGGCTTTTTTGTGTAATAGAGCCGGTCGTATGCGCCTTTCTTGTCGTTGATGTAGATGCCGAACCTTGTGTCGTAGGTGTCTATCACGAAAAAGTCGTCATATCCGTCGCCGTTGAAGTCGGAGTCGGTTTTTGTCCAGTTCTCCTTCACTATCTCGCTCGCCTTGCCGTGTTTTATGAAGTTGCCTGCGTCAGCACCGCTTTGCTTCTCGCTTCCGTAGGCAAGCAACGTAAGTGCGGAAAGGGCAATAAAGGCTAATTGTCTTCTCATCTTCTAAACAGTTAGAATCCGTTGCCGTTCCACTTTATTGTCTTTTCTGCGCCGTTTTCTGAACTCACAAACTTGAGATCGCGTCCGGCTTTTGGAAGTTTTACGAATGTCTCGGAGTCATGGCCGATGGCGTCCAGCACATTGTTGTTGACATCGGCGCGTGGTGTGAGAGTGCCTTTGGCGGCGTTGTATTCGTAGAACGCAACAGCGCATTCGCTGAATATCTCGCCGTCAGTTCTGATGCTTACGCCAAGGAGTTTGTTGCCGTTGGCGAGATTCCAATATACGGCTTGCAGGATTTGCTCTTTTGTTATCACATCTCCTTTGGAATAGTTGCCGTCAACCTCAACAGTAAACGAATGTGAACCGTAGATTTCTATGAAACCGTTTTTTGGGGCGTAGTCCACTTTGTAGTCGTACAGACCTTGATTGTTTGTCTTGCCCGTCTTTTTGAATGTGTTGAATATCTCCACAAATTCGCCTGGGAACTCTTTGCCCCATGCCGTGAACAACTTCTCTATTACTGGCGCTTGCGATGCAGCGACAGAGATTGTTTTGTTTCCGTTCAGAGATAGATCCTCTGCGTTCTGTGCGTTGGCGAAGTTTGCTGTGAAAATCGCCATGATTGCGATGAATAGTGTTTTTTTCATGTCTTAATTATGTTTTTGTAGATTATTTCTTATTGAAAAAATCTCTGTGTTTGTCGTTCTTTCTGGCTTGCTTGCTTTGCTGTCTTTGCTGGCTCTTTTTCTTTTTCTCATTCAATGTCATATAATCGCCGATGACAATCAGACCGAATATTCCGCAGAAAATAGCGAATGTTATTTTCAGCATGAAGTTGAATGTCGAGTCGCTTGTCTCAGACACTAATCTTGATTTATCGCCTTCTACTATGTTGCGGTTCTCGTCAAGTCCTGAGACTTTTGCGATGTGGTTTCCCAATGTCGCCACGAAAGAAAGTTTCGCGTTTGTCTCCAGTCTGCTGTAATAGTAGTCGTATCCGCCACGCGATTTCTTCTGCGAAGAGCCGGCTACGCTTACGATTGCGTTCTTGAATCCGAGCAGCTCGGTGTTCTCGTCGAAAAACAGTCTGCCGTAGGCTTCGCGTCTGAGGTTTGGTTTTTCGTGGCTTTTCCCATCGTTGCCATCCTCGCAGACTGATACAGAGACGTAAATATAGCTATCGGTCAGATAGTTGTAGGGGTCGCCAACAGTTGTGAACCTTGGAAATTGGTAGTTGTTTATTACATAAGTCTTTTCTTGCGGTGCGTTTATGGCCTCAAGTATTTGTGCTGTTGTGGTGAGTTCTGGTAGCGAATTCAGTAACTCCAGGTTTTCTGTTTCTGCTTTTTTCTGCTTGTTGGCGAATATTGTGCAGCCGCCTATACAGCCGATCATCAATATTATCAGAATGATATTTCTTGCTCTCAGGAATTTCTTTTGTCCGTTTTTCATTGTCGTGTTTAATGTTTTACTGTTCGTTTGCTTTCAATGCCTCACGTCCGGCGTCGGTCATCAGTCCGCGCGCTTCTAAGTCGTCGAATCTCTCTTTGTTGCGCTCGGTCCAGTGGCTGTTTTTGCGTCTTGGCGAAAGCCTTTGCGCCAGCCGTCCGTCAGGTGTTTTCTTCAGCGTGGAGTCTATCCATCCGAAGCACAGAGCCTCTTCGACAATCTCGACGTAGGGCAGGGTGTCAGGCTTTGGCGTCTTGCTTCTGTTGCATGCCACCCAGCAGCATTTCGCCGTCAGATGGTGTTCGTGCAGCCAGTCTCGCAGCTCAGACCGTTTGTTGAAAGAAAGAAGATTTTCGATTTCCATTAGTTAGTAAAAGTACATATAATAATCGTATAAACACTAACTGAACGATGAGTATTTTTAGAGGAATCAGAAAAGAAAGCATTATCTTTGATATTCAATTTCACTCAGAACAAACATTCATCGCGCATTATGAAAATACTTGAAAACGAATCGGTGAAGTCTCACACGACTTTCGGAGTTGAAGCCAAAGCGAAGACATTCATTGAATATTCTTCTGTTTCTGAACTCAAAAGCGTCATCTCGTCCGGCAAGTTGAAGGACACGCGTTTTATGTGCATAGGCGGCGGCAGCAACCTGCTTTTCTGCAGCGACTACGACGGAGTTCTGCTTCACTCGCGCATCATGGGCATCGACAAGATTGCCTTCTCTGTCGAGGATGTGCTGCTCTCGGTCGGTGCAGGCGTGGTGTGGGACGATTTCGTGTCATATTGCGTCGAGGCAGGCTACTACGGCGCCGAGAACCTCTCCATAATCCCCGGTGAGGTGGG
>JAGCQO010000036.1 GCA_017965125.1 Paludibacteraceae bacterium | reverse complement strand
TTGCCCACCAGGAGGTCGGGGCGCTCGCTGTCAATCAGCTCGCGGATGAAGCCGACAGCCTCGCCGGGATGAAGCGGCAGGTCGGGCGTAATCACCTCGGTACGTCCGTCGAGCCCCTCGCGTAACGCCACAGCCGGCACGCATTGCCCGCTCGCGAAAAATCCGTGAAGGAATAATATCTTTTTTATTGCCTTGGTTCTTGATGTGCTGCGCTACTTCTCTTTGGTGAACTTGTAAACGGCGATGGTCGGGAGGATGACCAGAAGCAGCAGGGCGATTTCCACAAGCGCGTACGACCCGACGTAGTCAACCAGCGTCTGGAACTTCAGCAGCCCATCGACGATGAAGACCCAAAGGCCGAACCAGCAGATGAAAAATATGGCTGCGTACTTGATTTTGCGTTTCTTCAGTTTCATGTTATTTCGTGTTTAGGGTTATTTCAGTTCTGCCACTCGCTTCGTAAATCACTAAAAACTCTGCCTATTCAAGCAAGGATGAGACAATGTCGCCGTGGCGCTTCTCGTCGTTCTTCACGCTCTCCACCTCTGGAAAGTCGGCGATCAGATGCTCATAGCCCGCAGCGGCTTCGTACTCGGCCTTGGCGATAATCTTGTACAGGCGATTTTTCCCAAATATACGATAAAGAAACGGCATGATGACAGCCATCGTTTTCTTTGGTTTCAGGGCTTGTTTCGTGTAGCCGTGGAAAACGCTGGCGTGGCGGCCTTCTTCCTTAGCCAACAGAAGGAAAGCCTCGCGTTCCTTGTCGGTCGCCACTATTTTGGCGAGTTTCTGGTACATCAGCACGGCGTTTAGCTCTCCTTGCTGGCTGCGCAACAGCTCTTTTAATTGTTTTTGTGTCATGATATGTTAGTTTTTTGTGGTTTTATAAACAAAAAACAGAGAAGGCTTTCTCCTCTGTTTTGTTGGTTGTGTTGTGTGAAAATGCTTTATGCGTCGGCAAATTTCTTTCCGTCTTCGAGTGTGATTTCGAGCTTGGTGTACTCGTTGTGGAAATCGTTCTTCAGGCGGTCGATGTAGCGTGCGCTCTCCCATTTGCACATAGGGAAGTCGTGGAGCAGGTAGTTGCCGCAAGCCTCTGGGCGAGCCGCTGGCACTTCGGTCTGTGTGAGAATCCACTCGAGGCACTCGATTGTCAGGCGGCGCATGTCCTCCGTGGTGTATGAGCCTGTCATTATGATGTACATGCCTGTCAGACAGCCCATTGGTCCAACGTAAACGACGTCGTCCTTAACGTCGGAGTTGCGGAACCATGTCGCCATCAGGTGTTCGAGGCTGTGCATGGCGGCTGGCGCTATGGCAGGCTCCTGGTTTGGCTCTGTGATGCGCAGGTCGAACGTGGTGAAGCCCTTGTCCTGACGCGAAACGTATATGCCCGGCTTCAAATGGGTGTGGTCGATGGTGAAACTTTGTATAACTTCCATATTACTTCGTTTTTTTAGAATGAAATCGTGATTTTAATGAGATACAAAGATATAAATATTTATTTTGCCTTGTTCTGTGAAATATGGATATAGGTGGCGTTAAACCATTTAACACGGTTGTTCTTTCCTTTCACCTGCATCTGAATTCCGACGGCGACATGCCTGTGGCGTGCTTGAAGTATCGGCAGAAGAGCGACAGTTCGGCGAAGCCCATCTGCTCGGAAATCTCCTTGATGCTGAGGTCTCTGCGCTCGTTCAGGAGGGTCTTTGCGTGCGTTATGACGTATTCGTTGATCCATTGCGGCGCGCCTCTGCCTGTCGTTTCCTTTATTATGTGGGAGAGGTATTTCGGCGACAGGTTCAGCTCCTTGGCGTAGAACGTCACGTTTCTTTCCTTGTCGTAGTGCAGGGTCAGCAGGTGGTGGAACTGGGAGAAAATCTCCTCGTTGCGCACTTCTTCCTTCGTTCTGGATTTTGTGTGCTTGGTGTAAAGCGCTCCCACGACCTCGCAGAATATCCTCAGCTGCCTTCGCGCGATCTCGTATTTCGTGAACTCGCCGTGCTGCTGGATTTTCTTCATTAGTTCGATGAAGGCCATGACGATTTCCGTGTCGTTGTCGTCCATCTTGAAGTCGGACGATTGGTGGTTTATGAGGAAATCGAAGCCGCCTGTGCTCCTCATCTCGTTGTACAGCTTTTCGGACACGAGTATCAGTACCGTGCGGTAGTCCTCCGAGCAGAAGCTGGATTTGACGATGTGGCGCGGAAGGACGATGGAGAAGGCGTTTTTCTCGAAGCGGACTTTCCTCAAGTCGTAATACGCCTCGCAAATGCCACTTTTGCAAAGCCCCATCACTAAGTGCGACGATATGAAGTCGATGCCTATGTATGGCAGCTGCTTGACGTCGTCTATTATGACAATTCCGTTGCTGTCAACGTTTTCCACGCTGTATAGCTGTATGTCTTTCTCTGCGTTCATGAATAAAACTTTGTGATAAAGATATGCTTTGTTTTTATGTTATGCAACATAAATTCGACC
>JAGCQO010000248.1 GCA_017965125.1 Paludibacteraceae bacterium | reverse complement strand
CCGACCGCACGCGCGAAAAGCTCGTCGGTGATATAGCGGAACCAACGTTCCTGCAGTTCGATGCGGTAGCGTGGGTCGCCGTTCTCGTCGCTCCAAGTCTCGGCGTCGATGCTGTCTGGAGTGATCACCTGCAGGCGTCCGCTCTCGATCCAAGGCGCCAGGGCATCTATCATGCCGAAGTCCTCGTAGTCATAAAATCTTCCGTTCTGCGGCGGAAACGCGAAGCACAGTTTTCCCCCGCTTCTGCCATAGACCTTGAACTCCATTTCGCGGTCCATGATCCAGCTATATTCTTTGTAATATCTTACTTCCATTTTTATGTATCTTCTTTTTCGTTTTTATTCTTAATCTATCTTCTCATGAACGAAACTGATGAATTCCTCAGTCTCCTTGAGGTCGTTCAGTTTCACTGTGTACATCTGGTTGCCCATCTGAGGCACCATCATTTCCGGCATTCGCTCGCACATCAGCATTCTGTCGCCGTAGCGTTGCATTATCTCGTCGTGGGTGTATTTGTACTTGTAAATGTCACGGCGGCTGGCGTAAGTGCAGTAATGGTGATCGTTGCTAATCGGGAGCAAACGCTTGTCGGCCGTCACCATGTCAGCCCATATCTGATAAACGTCGGTGCTGTGCGCCCAGTTCATCATGTCTGGCGTATAACCGCCGGCAGGACGCATATTCACTTCCAGACCTACGAAATCGCCCTTCTTGCCCAAGCCTTTCTTAGCCTTCGTCAGGCGGAAGAACTCCAAGTGGACAAAGCGTCTTGCTGCGCCGAAAGCCTTGACTGTGGCACGGCCGCGTTCTTTCAGCTGCTCTGGCAATTCCGCTGCGGTGTAATACATCAGGTCGAGCTGCTTGTTCACAATGTCCATCACTGGCGGCCAAACGGTCATCGACTCGAAGAGCGGATTGCACTGCGAATCGGCGATGGCGTCGTATGAGCAGATTTCGCCTTCAACAAATTCCTCGATGACGTAAGAGACGTCGCTCTTGTCGGCGAAGAACGAAGCCAGATCGTCGTCGTTCTCCAGCTTCCATGTCCTTGTGGCTCCGACTCCGACCTCCGGCTTCACGATGGCAGGATAGCCGACCTCGTCAAGAAAAGCCTTGGCTGCGGCATGAGTCGTCACACGCGAGCTGCGAGCCGACGGCACATTAGCCTGCTTGTAGAGCGCCTTCATCTCCCACTTGCTCTTGAACTGCTCCACCTGGGCCGACTGCACGCCGGTCTGTATATTAAAATCGGTACGCAGTCTCGCGTCCTGCTCCAGCCAATACTCATTGTTGCTCTCAACCCAGTCTATGCGGCCGTATTTGAACGCAAAGAAAGCGACAGCCCTATAGACCTCGTCATAATCCTCAAGCGAATTAACCTTGTAATATTCCGTCAAAGACTGACGCAAACGGTCTTCCAGCGCGTCATACGGAGTGTCTCCGATGCCGAGCACATTGACGCCATTCTTGTGTAAACGGTCACAAAAGTTCCAATATGTATGAGGAAAGTTCGGTGATATAAATACGAAGTTCATATATCTTTACACTAAAAAAATAGAGTGCAAAGATAAACATTCCAACAAACAAGCATACACATCAAATGCATTTCTACATTCTTTAATGCTTATTTGCAAATATTCTCTTTTTTAAAAAGAAAAACAGATTTTAATTCTATTTGCAGACCTTCACTGATTCTGCGCCAGAAACGATGACATAGACACCGTGCGAAGGAACGTTCACAACAGCCTCGCCATCGACCTCGGCTGCGGCGACAAAACGTCCGCTCGCGTCATAAACAGCGACGTCAGCCTTTCCGTTCGTCTTCACCAGCACACCGTCGCCCGACACGCTCCATGCCTGCAAGTTCGCGGTGCTCGTCGTTTGCTCGTCCACTGCGCTCACTCCGTCGATATTCTTGCAATAAAGCTTCATGATGAAGTTAGCCGTCGGCAGCGCCGTCTTAGCCGTGTACCAGGCTTTATTGAAGAACATGTACTGGTCGCCGACATTGGTGATGACGGCCGTGCCTGTCGAGTTGGTGGCCTCGAGAGCCAACGTAAGGTTGCTTTTATCAACGGTCAGGTACTGCACAACGAGCCCGATGGAGTCGCCGGCTGAAATCTCGACTGGCGATATTGGGACAACATGGTAGCCCGGATTTCCAAGCACCGTGTCGCGTTCCGAAAGTGGCGTCCAGACTGTGTTGCCAGGGTCGCTGCCCTTCACGACGCCGATTTCCACCTTGGTGTTT
>JAGCQO010000247.1 GCA_017965125.1 Paludibacteraceae bacterium | reverse complement strand
CTACAAGATAAACATCCTGGACACTCCTGGACACGAGGATTTCGCCGAAGACACATTCAGAACGCTGACGGCTGTGGATTCTGTAATCATCGTAGTGGACATAGCCAAAGGTGTCGAGAAGCAGACCAGAAGGCTCATGGAGGTGTGCCGAATGAGAAACACGCCTGTAATCATATTCGTCAACAAGACCGACCGAAACGGCAAGAACCCGTTCGACCTGCTGGACGAGCTTGAAGAGGAACTGAAAATCAAGGTGCGTCCGCTGACATGGCCTATAAACCAGGGCGACAAGTTCAAAGGCGTTTACAACATATACAAAGAGAACCTCGCTCTCTACCGTCCAAGCAAACAAGTGGTAACAGAGTCTGTCGAAGTTGACATAAACAGCAGCGACCTCGACGAGCATATCGGCGACCAGGACGCAGCACAGCTCAGAGAAGACCTTGAACTCATCAACGGTGTTTACGACACATTTGACAAAGAGGCTTACCTCAGAGGCGAGCTTGCGCCAGTATTCTTCGGCTCCGCGCTCAACAACTTCGGTGTCAAGGAGTTGCTGGACTGCTTTGTGGAAATAGCGCCATGCCCAAGACCTACAAAGACCGAAGAGCGTGAGGTGAAGCCGGAAGAGCCGAACTTCTCCGGATTCATTTTCAAGATTCACGCTAACATGGACCCTAACCACAGAAGCTGCATCGCTTTCGTGAAGATATGCTCCGGCAAGTTCGAGAGAAACGTCAACTACAAGCACGTCAGACAAGGCAAGACGATGAAGTTCTCAAGCCCGACGGCATTCATGGCGCAGAAGAAGGAAACTGTGGACGAGGCTTTCGCCGGCGACATCGTCGGACTGCCGGACAGCAACAGCACATTCAAGATAGGCGACACGCTGACAAGCGGCGAGGACCTGCACTTCAAGGGACTGCCAAGCTTCTCGCCTGAGATGTTCAAATACATCGAGAACGCCGACCCGATGAAGGCAAAGCAGCTTGACAAGGGAATACAGCAGCTCATGGACGAGGGAGTGGCGCAGCTTTTCGTCAACCAGTTCAACGGACGAAAAATCATCGGAACTGTCGGACAGCTGCAGTTCGAAGTCATACAATACAGACTGGAGCACGAATACAACGCCCTGTGCCGCTGGGAACCTATATCGCTCTACAAGGCGTGCTGGATAGAGTGCGACGACAAGAACGAACTCGAGAACTTCAAGAGAAGAAAGGTGCAGTACATGGCGCTGGACAAGCAAGGCAGAGACGTGTTCCTCGCCGACTCCGGATACATGCTGCAAGTGGCGCAGCAGGACTTCCCTAAAATCAAGTTCCACTTCTCTTCTGAATTCTAACGCAAAGGATATATATACAATAAGAGGATGGCTTTTTCAGTCATCCTCTTTCTATTTTATTAAATCTCAGATAGTTTTTGTCTTTAAGTTCTATGGGAAACTCATGTGGAATTTTTTCTTTGTCAGTCATTTTTATAGTTTCCTTTTGAGAAGCAATTGATTTTGCAATCTTAATTGCTTCTTTAATACATACCTTGCCCCTATTGTAGTCTTCACTTTTCACACAAAGCTCAAAACCACTCCAAAATTCACGTAATGCGGTGTATGGCTGTTTGTCTTTCAATTCCATACCCCAAATGAAGACCGAAGCCCATGCTTATTTTAAAATTTGGCATAATTATATT